>JAZDKH010000425.1:0-4645 GCA_043803325.1 Methanobacteriota archaeon
TCTTCCACCATCCGGCGGGCAAGGGTCAGACCATTACTGTGAATACCAGAAGAGGGAATTCCTACAATCAGATCGCCTGGGATCACCTGATCACCACTGATAACCTTCCCTTTCTCCTGAACCCCAAGACAGGCACCTGCAAGATCAAGGCCACTGACGAGCCCTTTCAACGTGGCAGTCTCACCCCCGATGATCGAGATGTTAGCCTGGCGTGCCCCTTCGTTGAGCCCGATACCGATCTGTTTCATCTGTTCGATGGAGAGGGCATCCGTTGCGATATAATCGACGAAGGCAACCGGCTCAAGATTCATCACGTAGAGATCGTTGACATTCATCGCAATGCAGTCAATTCCGACAGTGGACCAGTCGGAGAGCTCATCTGCAATGAGCATTTTTGTGCCAACCCCGTCAACGGCGAGTGCAAGGACATGACTACCAAATGATATAAACCCTGCAAAGTGCCCAATCTCTGATGCCATCAAGTACTCACCAGCCCTTCGGAAAGTCAACTGCGAGACCAGGGCTTTGACTGCCTGTGCCTCAAGATCAATATCAACACCTGATTCACGATACGCATCTCTGCGACCATCTTCTTCTGTCATCAACATTCCTCACAGTGGGTAGAGAGAGCAAATTCATCATGCAGGACGGTGACCGCACGGGGGCCATCGTCTCTGCTCACTACGAACGAGATGTTCACTTCTGATGAACCCTGAGAGATCATCATTACATTAATCCCAGCTTTCCCGAGTGCACCAAATGTTCTTCCCGCAGTTCCGGCCATTCCAGCCATTCCTGATCCGACAACTGCAACTGCGCTGATATTCTCGTTTGCCGTAATCTCCCTGAAGACACACCGTTCCCTAAGCGGTTGCAATGCCTCCATCGCGGTCCCAACCTGCTGGCTCTCGATGATAAGAGAGATGTTTGCTTCCGAGGAACCTTGGGAGATCATCATCACATTGATCTGGTGATCAGCCAGGATGGTGAATATATGCTTGGCTACTCCCGGCCTTCCGATCATCTGTGCGCCGGTTATTGTTATTGCCGCCACCTTATCGATAAAGGTGATCGCTTTGACGACCCGTGATTCCCGCCGCTCCCCTTTCTCAATACAGGTACCCGGATAGGAAGGGTTGAAGGTATTCTTCACCCAGACCGGAATATTCTTCTGCATCGCCGGCTCTATAGAGCGCGAATGCATCACCTTAGCCCCAAAGAACGAGAGTTCCATCACCTCGATATATGAGATCCGGGGGATAACCCGTGCATCCTTCACCAGACGTGGATCAGTGGTCATGATACCATCAACATCAGTCCAGATCCAGATCTCGTCCACCATGAGAGCGGCACCAAGGATCGCGGCTGAGTAATCTGACCCACTCCGGCCAAGGGTGGTGACAACCCCTTTCTCAGTGCAGCCCATAAAACCCATGACAACCGGGACAGATTGTGACATAAGGGGCTCTAACCGTGCACGGATACGTGGCTCCCCGGCAGGGAGTGCAATTGCATCTCCATGATTTCCCGTGGTCAGAATACCAGCTTCACATCCATCAAGAACCAGAGATGATATACCCCGCTGCCGAAGTGCTGCACTGATCACCGGGGCATTCAGCCGTTCTCCAAACGAGATAACATAGTCACGTGAACGCTGGGTGAGTTCACGAAGATGAAAGACAGCATGCAGGAAATCATGCAATGTCTCTATCCTTCTGATGATGATCTCACTCGTCTCGGTGTAATAGTCTGGGGCAACCCCCTGCAATGTTGTAAGATGAGCAGTGGTCAGGAACTCAACAAGAGTTGTTACTGCAGTGGTGTCACGAGAACTGACCATCTGTTCAGCAGCCTCAATGATCTTATCTGTTACTCCACGCTGCGCCGAGACCACCACCGCCATCTGATCTCCCTTCTCCAGATGGCTGACAATAATATCCACTGCCTGACGGGTAGCTTCTGCATTCTGCACAGAAGTCCCCCCAAATTTCATTATGAGCTTCATTCAGCCGCAACTCTCATACTAAGTACTTTTTATCTCATTTTAGATTGCACCCTACTAATAAGATGAAGGTCAGAGAGATCGTCACTTCCCACGTTCTGGTTATCGGAAGTGGCGGTGCCGGGGTACGGGCAGCGATAGAGGCAACAGCTCATGGGGACTGTGTCCTGGTCTCAAAGACCATAGCTGGAAAAGGTGGATGCACCATCATGGCAGAAGGCGGGTTCAACGCAGTCCTCTGTGATGAAGACAAGGTCGATGATCATTACACCGATACGATGAAAGGGGGCGCCTTTCTCGGTGATCCGAATCTGGTCAGAACCCTGGTGAATGAATCCCCAGACCGGGTGATGGATCTCATATCCTGGGGAGCAGTCTTTGATGTTACCGGTGAGTGCACGATAGCGCAGCGTCCATTTGGGGGCCAGTGTTTTCCCCGTACCTGTTTTGCCGGAGACAGAACCGGCCATGAGATGATGGTCACCCTGATGGACCGCCTTGCCTCGTCTCCAGTACAAATATTTCATGAGGTCACCGTCATATCCCTGCTCACCGATGAGGAACGGGTGATTGGGGCAGTAGGTCTTGACCGGGAAGGGGAACTCATCGTCTTCCTCGCTGATGCTACCGTGGTCGCTACCGGAGGCGGCACCAGAGTCTATGATATCTCGACCAATTCGAACAGTGGAACCGGAGATGGATATGCAATCGGATATCGCGCAGGAGCAGAACTCATCGATATGGAACAGGTTCAGTTTCATCCAACCGGTGCAGTATATCCATGGGATGCGCGGGGGCGGCTGGTAACTGAAGCAGTCAGGGGAGAGGGAGGTGTTCTGAAGAACGTCCTGGGCGAACGGTTCATGACCAGATATGATCCCACGCGTATGGAACTCTCAACCCGTGACGTCGTAGCCCGTGCAGCGGCCACTGAGATCCGTGAAGGGCGCGGCACTCAGAACGGCGGAGTATGGCTCGACATCTCGCATCTCCCAGCCGCAGAGATAGAGCAGCGGCTGCCAACCATGCTCGAACAGTTCCTCAGGTTCGGGGTAGATATCAGAACGCAGCCGATGGAAGTCGCCCCGACCGCTCATCACATCATGGGAGGACTGCGCATTGATACCGAATGCCGGACCTCTCTTCCGGGTCTCTTTGCCTGTGGAGAAGTGGCAGGTGGAGTCCATGGTGCAAATCGTCTTGGGGGAAACGCTCTCGCTGAGACACAGGTATTTGGAAGGCGGGCCGGTCTCTCTGCCGGTCAGGAACCAGTCAGGAATAAAATCCTCTCTGACCAGAACATCTCACCAGTCATCACAGACCTTGATGAGTTCCTCCATGGAGACACAGCACCACATATCATCAGAGCTCGCCTACAGGAGGCGATGTGGAAAGGAGCAGGAATATTCAGGAACCGCACAGACCTTGAGGAGACCCTCACAGAGATCGAATCCTTACAAAATATCAGAATGAAAGCATCACATCCGACAATATTAGCGGAATGCTGTATCGTCAGGAATATGCTGACCACTGCGCGGCTGATCGTTACCTCTGCCCTCATTCGTGAGGAGTCACGGGGCGCTCATGTCCGTACCGATATTACCCAGGACTGGGATGCCCCCTCATCTCCATTCGGTCATACCCACATGAGTAGAGAAAGCCAGTCAATAGACCGGAGAGAAAAAGCATGAAATCGATGTTAGTGAAGATTTCAAGGTTTGATCCGGGATATGACAAAGAACCCCGGATACAGGAGTATTCTGTTGAAGTGAATGATGGGGCGCGGGTTCTGAACGTCCTCCAGGCGATTCACATCATCGACCCAACCCTTGAGTTTCGATCGAGCTGCCGTGCAGGGCAATGTGGCAGCTGTGCAGTCAGAGTAAACGGAGAACCGGCCCTCGCCTGTATGGAGGAGGCAACCGATGGAATGCGTGTTGAGCCACTCGCGCTTCCCGTGATCAAAGACCTGGTCGTTGAACTGGTGCCGGGGATCAATCAGATCCCCCGGATTCATCCCTGTGACTGCCATAGCATCCCGAATCCCGAATATATCACGAAGATCAAACCACTGCGCGACTGTATCGAATGTCTCTCCTGTGTTTCGGTCTGCCCTGCCATGCAGGTGACTGATTTTATTGGACCGACATCGATGCGGGCACAGATGCGAATCGCCCTGGATCCACGCGAGATTGACTCTCGTATCAGAGATGCCATATCCCAGGGACTCTTCACCTGCACGAGTTGTCAGCGGTGTCGGGTAGTATGTCCGAAAGAGATAGAGATCCCAGGGAAAGCGATCGAAAAACTCCGTGAGATTGCAAACCGGGAAGGACTCACCCTTCCTCGTCATCAGGAGGTTGAGGCACTGATCCGGAGGACAGGCCGAAGTGTAGAATCTGCAGGAGAAACCTTTCTGCAGCAGGTTCCAGAGGTTATTGAACCATTTGGACCGGTCAAAAGAGAGGTGGGATTCTTTGTCGGGTGTTTGTTTAACGGGAGACTCACGGAACGAGCGCTTGATATGATCGAGGTGATGAAACGCGCTGGTATCAGGGTTGTCGTCCCAAAGAATCAGATCTGTTGTGGTTCTCCGCTGATTAGAACGGGGCAGACAACATTCCTCGATGAACTCAAAGAAAA
>JAZDKH010000426.1:0-5089 GCA_043803325.1 Methanobacteriota archaeon
GCCTGAATGTAACTTATCACTGACCAGGGATTGTATATTGTCTGTCCACCATATGAGTACCCATTATACCAGTCACGTATGATTTCGGCATGACTTTGAGCATGAAAGGCATTCAGGATCAGGTTCATTTCCTGCTCAGTAAAACCGAATTTGTCTGAGAAGGGACCAATCATCAGCGGGCTTGCAACATCAAGATTATTCAATTCTGAGAAGATTGACTCTTTTGCAATGCGAAGAATTCCCGTGACAACTGCCCGATACAATGCATGTCCATGTTCCTGCTTCAATCCTGCGCCAAGCCATGCCCGCATAAATGTAGCCATCTCATCATAGTAACCTCGGGTCCATGCTTCGATCATGGGAGTATCGTACTCATCGATAAGGATTATCACCGGTTTTTTGTGGAATTCATACAACCATAACGTCAATAATTCAAGACTTATTGAAAGGATCGTATCAGATGGGTGAAACGAAACCAGCGATGTATAGATTTCCTGGTCCTCGGGACGCAGAGACGAGAGAGAAAGGTTTGCTGAAGAACAACACCTGCCAATCATTTGAATTATCTGCTCTTTGGCATCAACCCAGGAATCACCTTTTATCTTCTTCAATGTCAGATAGATGACTGGGTACTGCCCCTGATGACTCATATACTCCGGGTAGGTTGCGATTGCATAGTTTTCAAACAGATATCTCCGGGTCACGTCAGATTTTTCAAAGAAGTACCTGAGCATGGTCATATTCAGGGTCTTGCCAAATCGTCGTGGCCGGGGGAGCAGAGTGACTTTACTCCCATCGATAATCTCACGGATTAAGAGTGATTTGTCAACGAAGTAACCACCCTCGTCTATCAGTTCCTTAAAATCGTCAGTTCCGATCCGAAATTTTGGCATCCTTAGTCCCCTCCCTAAAATTCGCTGATATTTATAGCCCTGGAATCAAATATCACTTTTGCGTATGGTTTCCATATTCTCGGGCAGATCGGTGACACTGCGGATTCTGATATTGATGCTTCCTAGGCACGGAAATGTGTAATGATTCATCCAGGGTGATTGTCGCTGTGGCAGATACGAATGTGGATAACAATCATCCAGATCTTGCTGCCTCATGTGTCGGCGATTATAATCACAATTATCGGGACGACCAATCCAATTGATGATCACGGGCATGGAGCACATTGTACCGGTAATGTCGCCACGATTGGTAATAATGGGTTGGTATTGCCGGCGTTACCTGGAACTACAAGATTATGCCTCTTAAGATCCTGGATTCGAATGGATCTGGGCATATGAGTGATGCGATCGAGGTGTTCTCCTGGATATGCTCATGACGCCAGGATATTTTCGTAATTCTGTGCCAGCATGGTTGATTTCGGGGTGTCGGGGTAAAAATTTCCGGGGAGACAGGATTTACAAATTTTATTAGTTTCTTTTATAGTCCCCGCCGTTAGGCTCCATGGAGGATCTGTTCCTCTGTCACCTCAACAGTCTTTCCAGTCTGTTTGATGGTGTATGGTCCGGTTGCATGTACCCCGGAGTTTTCTCTATCTGTTGAATATGGGACAATAAAACTCCCCTCATAACTATCCTGCCGGTACATGAATTTTCTTCCCTGATTTGTAATCAGCGGTATTTCTATGGTCCCTGTTCCAGATATCTGAAACCCGGTAACCCGTTCAAATATCTTGACATTATGGATCTGGGCATACTCATCTGATGCGGTCACGGTTGGCGACTCATAGACCAGACGATAATGGGTGAGAGCAGGAATAGTTGCTATCGGGTGAGTATACTGAATTGACACCAGATCTGTACCGGGAGAAATACCATCTTTTAATGTTTCTTCAGCCTGCTCTGGTGAAATAGTGACAATTTTTGAGACTGCTGGAATCAATTGTCCGTCGATCTGCATATTGGTATAACTGACAAGATTTGCACCAGTACTGTTTGTCCTGGTACCATCAAGCACATATAATCGCGAGAGCATTGAATTGAAATAATCTGGTTTCAGGGTGAGGATTGGATCATACTGATTTTGATTGCCTGCTGACTGTTGGTAATAATATTTTTGATATTTATCATTGGTCGCTGATCCGAAAGCCCAGAGTGGGAGAGAGGCGTATTTACTCGTTAGCATCTCGTAATCAATAATGATGTACTTAGCTCCGGTTGTACTGGCCAGGTCATCTGCGGTTTTTTCATTGGTAGCGAGGAGGAATTGTGCCACTGGTACAACATTATTTTGGAACGGGGTCGTTATAGGGATCCGCTTTGCGACATAACTGATCCAGTGTCCATAATCCCACCACGAGAGGACCCCGTATGAGGAAGAAGGATAGGTAAATCCTTTCTCTGGGTAGATCTTCAGGTAGTCAATCCCAGGATCCGGTGAATTCTGGTTCAGCCATGTAAGTCCGTCTGCCCAGTCATCGTTCATTGAGATAATTTTCAGTTGCTCTGTTGCCACCACCCAGGTTATCTGAGCTGAAAGAGCAGTAATCACCAGAATGATAGTTCCTACGATGATCACTGGCAGATACTGCTTGTTCATTTTTTGTCCCAGTGGTGTAGAAACTTTTGTCTTTGGTTTTATTGACCCTCTTGCAATAGGAGAGGTCATGATGCTAATTCTATCATACATCCATGCAAGGGCTATTGCCGAGAAGAGAACCACAATCACGGCAACATAATATTCGTATCGGAGATGAAGGATGGTGGAGATAAGAATAACTATGCCCCAGGTAAGAACACAAATTTTAACCGCGTCATATGATTTGAATACCTGGTACCCGGTGATAATGATCCCTATTGCCATGATTACTAACGCAATATTGAAGGAATGCCAGGCTCGGGTCAGATCCCACATCTGCATCTCATTAATGAATGTCTCCTTATACGAGAAGAAGAAGAAGTAGGTAAAACCGTCTGAAATTCGCTGGGTTATTGTCGGGGCAATTCCGGAGGTCAGAAGATATAGGAGTGCCGGTATCCCGATGATTAATCCGTTAGTATACCATGCAGGCCTTCCATGGGTATAATGGATCACTCCATAAAGAAATATTGGTTCAATGATTAAAACCAGAGCCAGGAGGATATGAATTGGGGTATACTGGTTGAGATTAAATCCCTCTTCATGGATTCCGGTCAGGGCGAACAGGAGGATGAAGAGTCCGAATATTATGGTATGGGCAAATGCCAGGTTTTTGAGGGATCGTTCATCTCTGGTTATGATGGCATGGAGGAAACAGAATATCCCGATAATCCCTGCGAAGAGCACTATCGTGGGTATATTCATCATCCCCAGGTAATACATCAGTCCGGCTAGTACAGAATAGAGGATGAGATGGGGACTACTCCAGGGTACCTGCTCATTTTTTGATTGAATTATGTTAATAATACATATATAGAAGAGGATAAAGGCAGTAGAGAAGAGGACTTCCATGAAATGGTGATCGAGATATCCGAAAAATGATCGGTATAGATATTCACCCGCGATGACTGATGTGAGGCATGCTGCAATCACCCCGGTTTTTCTATCTGATACTTTTCTCCCGATATGGTATAAAACCGGAATCATGATGAGGGAGAGAAGTGGGGGGATCCACGATACCACTGTCATCATATCATTTCTTGTAGTGGCTCTGAAAAGGACAGCGATTAGTGCTGAGAATGTCGGGTACAGGGGACCCCAGTCGATCACTTTTCCTGTTGGATATCCGTTCATGGGATCAAACCAGGGGTAATTCGGTAGATTCGATGCAATGACCTCGATCTGTCGCATCGAGTACCAGGGATCCATGAAGAGAACCTTAGGAATTGGTCCGCTGGTGAGTTGTTCCATGGGGAGAAGGCGGAGCCAGAGGCCGAAAAGAGCAAATATGATGATAACTGCGATAATAAGAGCAGTTTCTTTCTGTTTGATCCGGGTTATGTCCATTATACTAAATTATCATTGAACAGATGGGGGGATATAAGTTACAGCAGATCAGGGGTGGCACCCGGTGGTGCTGTGTTACTCTCTGATTCAAAGCATGAATTGTATCTCTTTTCAGAATGAACTAATACTCTGGATACAAATATATTCTCATATTATTGGTTCGCTGGTAGGAATGAGTCATCATATCTGAAGGGGAATTTATATTAGGAGATACATAGTCAATGAATCCGGAGGTTTCGGTAGTTATCCCGTCGTTAAATGAGGAGAAGACGATTGGTGCCTGTATTGAGCGCATCAAAGAGGGATGTGAAAAGGCTGGCATCTCCTATGAAATTATTATCGCTGATTCCTCAACTGACCAGACTCCGGTTATTGCATCAGGGATGGGGGCCCGGGTAATTCATCCTGAGAAACGTGGATATGGGAATGCCTATCTGGCTGGGTTTGAGTATGCGAAAGGGAAGATTGTGGTTATCGGGGATGCTGATAATACGTATGATTTTCGTATTATTCCAGACATTATTTATCCGATACAACAGGGGAACGCAGATATGGTCATTGGCTCCCGAATGAAGGGGAAAATTTTACCTGGCGCAATGCCTCCCCTTCATCAGTACCTCGGCAACCCTCTGCTTACAAAATTGCTCAATCTGGCATTTGGAACCCGATTCTCTGATTGTCACAGTGGATTTCGTGCATTTAGAAAGGAGGCTCTCTCCCGACTCGCTCTCCACACCGGGGGAATGGAATTTGCATCAGAGATGATGATCGAAGCAGGGAAGAAGAATCTTCGGGTAGTAGAGATTCCGATAACCTATTATCCACGTCAGAGTCCTTCTAATCTTCATAGTTTTGCGGATGGATGGCGTCATGTCAGGTTTATCATGCTCGAGAAACCCCTCCCTTTCTTAGCAGTGCCTGGTTTTTTCTTTGCCGTGTTCGGGCTTATTATGATGGGGTTCGTTCTTCTCCATGCCCATGGTTTGAACACTGGATTTCATTCGTTTATCCTGGGTGTGGTATTTCTCACCGGGGGGTTTCAACTATTGATGATGGGTGTTGCTCTGAAGGCCTATGCCGTGACAAATGGATTTGACGTCTGCGGAAGGTGGTTTAAGCCCATGCTCCGGTACCGAACTCTTGAGTACCTCCT
>JAZDKH010000427.1:0-2642 GCA_043803325.1 Methanobacteriota archaeon
GAGATCAATCCTGGTTACAACTGCAATATCAGCAAGTGCAATCATCGGTGCCATCTTCACCGGCGAATGAATCCCGGATATCGCAGAAAGAACAACGATTCCGAGTGACTGGGTAGTATAGGGAGTGCATCGGAGGCATAATCCGGCACTCTCAACAATCAGATAATCAGATTTTTCTCCATCAGCCCAGGTAATTGCATCATCCATAACCATGATCCCGGCATGGTCAGGACACAGATCCCCTGAATAAATTTTACGGGTTGGGATACCAAATTCAGTGGCTAATTCCTCATCCTCATTGGCGGTCACTACATCGATCTTCAGATAAGCAAACCGGCTGTCATGCATGGATCTAATGATCTGTCTTATAACTGCTGTTTTTCCCGTAGATGGTGGACCGGCTACAATTACAAGTCTCATAATATTCAGGCAGGTATCGCGGAAGTGATAAGTTCACCGGCACGGATCATCTCACGGGCCCGAGCCATTGCTACATCAAATGCAAGCATCTGCTCAACAGCAAGGTGTTCTATACCGTTCGGGATTATTACTTTAGCTACTGCTCCATCCTGCATCACAATCCTTCGGTCTGAAAGGAGAGAAACCAGGGGATCATGGGTGACAAAGAGGAGGGCTTTATGATATTGGCGGAGTGCAACCATCACCCGGTCCTTGAATATTCCTGCATTTTCTACCTCATCAAGAAGTATTATTGGAGTATTGGAGATGAGTATTGCATCTGCAATCATCAGGGAACGTGTCTGACCGCCTGATAATTGAGTCATCCGGACGTTCGGGTTGATGGCCTCTCCGGTGAACTGGTTGGCCAAATCCACCGTGACGTCAATAAGATCCTGTCCATGATACCCCCTGGATTGGGTATGCATCAATAAAAAATCCTCAACTGAGAGATCACAGAGACATCGGGTGTTCTGCGTGATCAGGGCAACCGGTTTTCGTGCCGGATCTCGGATATAGTCTTCAGGAGGGTGCTCACTATTGATGAGAACCTGTCTCCCGGTGACCGTATCTCGGTTTGCAAATATTTCAATGTCATTTATAAAAGCGCTCTTACCAGAACCAGTCGGACCGACGATGGAGATGGTGTCACCGGGTCGTATCCGGATCTCATCAAATCCTTCAGGTTCTCCTTTCCGATTTCTTCCTGGGAGTATGGTTATCATTTCAATGATGATATCAGACATATTTGTACTATAGAACCACCGGGGATATGATTGTTCGCCATGCTGCAGACAAAAACTGACTTATTGGGATAAATATATACCGATAGTTGATACCATTGTATTGTATGTTCTCTCGAGCGATATTTAGACAAGAATTTAAAGACGCACTTGAAGAGACACTTGATCGGAAACAGATGAGCCTGAAAGAACTGGCAGACCTATCAGGACTTCCAGCGGCAACTTTATATAAAATAACATCAGGAGAACGTGATCCTCGGTTTTCAACGGTTAAGGCTATAGTGAATGCTTTTGAGCCATATGATCAGGAGATGATCGCGATCATTGCGGCAAAATTTCTCCTGGATGAGATAGGGACCCAATCTATCGGACTGGATGGGAAGAAGTTCCGGATTAAAGGATACACCGCTCATACAATGGAAGATTGTATCGTCGCCGCGGTAAAAGCAGAGAAAGAAGGAGCAGCAGGCATAATTTGCGCTCCGATTCTCGCAACACTGATTGAACGAATTGTAGATATTCCCGTAGTGCTTCTAAAACCTGACATCTCATCGTATGAAGAAGCGATAAAAACTCTGACTCGTCAGCTGGAATAGTATCCAGATCATACAATTGAAGCGAAAATAGTGATGCTGATTATATATGATCAGCTGATTGGAGCCTGGGAGGTCTGATAAAACTGAATAATTACCTTATCAGTCTTCTTTGCCTCATCATTCATCTTTGGGTACATCTCATTTATCTTCGAGATGCAGGAACCGCAGGTGTTTATCAGGGTAGAAAACTCGGTCAAATCAGTCTTATATATTTCTGCTGAGGCAAGATATTGATCACGGACTTTTTTCACCTCATCTGAAAGAGTGTAGCCGTTTATTTTCGTAACAAATAAATCTAGTGCCGCAGACTGCTCCTGACCAACTGTCCCGATTGCAGTATTATCTCCATGGAAAAAACTTGCATTCAGAACAGCTGGAATTCCATAAAGGAGAGGAATTCCTTCGTTCATTACATCACTAAGGAACTTTGAGTCGTCGCTGGTGATGGTAACTGCAGCCCCGGAAGGCAGTACGGCAATACAACACACCAGTACTAAAGTAAGTGAAAAAGACCAGATAAATCTCTGCATACGTGAATATAGGAACTGATAATCAATAATCCTTCTGTCATATTATTAACAGAAGAGATAATTTTGATCGAAATCTCTCTCATCTTCGGGTGAATCGATATTTCAGAAATCAGATCATTTTACGAGATCTGATATTTCAAGTGAAGACAGGTTCATCACTAATGGGCATATTCAAACCGTCTCTCGTCTTATCTTTCTCAGCATGACCAGCCACTCCGGCAAAAAAACACTCCTCCTCATATCATCTCTCGCTTCATTTCTCGTTCCCTTTACTGTTTCTTCGTTAAATGTAGCACTTCCTACAATTGGAGACT
>JAZDKH010000428.1:0-4830 GCA_043803325.1 Methanobacteriota archaeon
ACTTGCTCTCTAAAGCATGTTTGAGCAGTGCCGTGACTGCGCCACCACACTCACCTTTCTTCAGGATGTCTGCATCTTTTGCCCATGCGTAGAGCATATCGCCTTTTGCTACCATCTTCAGGCCTCCACGATCTTCTCAACTTTCACTGCACAGGCTTTTGACTCCGGAATCTTGGCGATTGGGTCAAGGGCATTGATAGTCAGCATGTTTGCTGCACATTCCACGAAGTGGAACGGTATGAACATAACTCCCTTCTTAATGGTATCAGTGACACGGGCGATGATCTGGATCTCTCCACGGCGGCTGATTGCCTTGATCATCTCACCGTTCTTAATACCCAGATCTTTTGCGTCTTCAGGATTGATCTCAATCCAGCCGGTTGACTCCTCGCGTTCGAGATCAACTGACCGGCGAGTCATGGTTCCGGTATGCCAGTGCCAGATACAGCGTCCGGTGGTCAGCAGGAATGGATATTCTGCGTCTGGGCGTTCCTGTTGATATTTAAATGGAATACCAGTCATCAGACCCTTACCATCAGGCATACCAAATTTCTCACCATGGAGAATCGGAGTTCCCGGGTGTTCCTCTGTCGGGCATGGCCAGTGGAGTGCTTCAGGTCTGTTCAGCCGTTCGTAGTTCATCCCTGCGTAAGACGGGGTGAGTGATGCCATCTCGGTGAAGATCTCTTCGGCTGATTTCCAGGCAAACTGCTTCTCGTATCCCATTGCCTTCGCAATATCAGCAATTATCTGCCAGTCTAATCGTGCTTCTCCTGGTGGATCCTGAGCCTTTCTCCACATCTGGACACGACGTTCGGTAGAGGTCTGAGTCCCGTCTTTTTCTGCATAACAGGTAGCAGGGAGGACTACATCTGCGAGCACACTGGTTTCATTCATGAAGATATCCTGAACAACCAGGAATTCGAGTGACTTGAGTGCATGCTCGACGTGAGTGAGGTCAGGATCAGAGATCATCGGGTTCTCACCCATGATGTACATGCACTTCAATTCACCAGGCTTGTCGGTGAGGACATCCATCATAGTGGTAACCTCATACCCGTTCTTTCCCTCTGCAATGCCATCAGGGAACTTCCAGGCATCTTCAAATTTCTTATGTGCTGCCGGGTCGATGACTTTCTGGTATGCGGTGAAGACAACTGGCAGGGCTCCCATATCACAGGCTCCCTGCACGTTGTTCTGTCCACGAAGTGCATTCACACCGGTTCCTGGCCGGCCGAGGTTTCCAGTAAGCATCTGGATGTTTCCACAAGACTTGACGTTGTCAACTCCGGTAGTGTGCTGGGTGATACCCATCGAGTACAGAATGGCAGTGGCACCTGATTTTGCAAACCATTCGGCAGCGGTCTTCAGGTCATCTGCCGGGACACCAGTTATGGTTGAGACATTTTCAGGGCTGTAATCATCCTTCATGACCTCTTTCTTCAGGTCTTCAAAGCCGTTGCAGCGTTTCTCGATGAATTCCTTATTTTCCCAGCCGTTTTCGATGATTATATGCATCAGACCGTTCAGAAGGCAGACATCAGTTCCTGAATAGAACTGCAGGAAGAGGTCAGCCTGTTTTCCGGTCGGAGTCAGTCGGGGATCTACATAGATAACTTTGGCACCATTTGCCTGTGCCGTCATGATCTTACGACCGATGAGCGGATGGTTCTCGAATGTGTTGGAGCCGATGACAAAGACGCACTTTGCCTGGGCGATATCGAGGATAGAGTTGGTCATTGCACCTGATCCAAAAATATTTGCAAGACCTGCAACAGTGGATGCATGGCAGAGCCGGGCACAGTGATCAATATGTCTTGTTTTGAGGACACCACGGGTGAATTTCATCATTGCGTAATTGTCTTCGTTTGAGACACGAGCTGATGAAAGACAGGCGCATTCATCAGGCTTGTATGATTTGAACTTCGAAGCGATGAGTTTGAGTGCTTCATCCCAGGTTGCCTCCACGAACTTCCCATCCTTCTTAATCAGGGGGGTGGTGAGGCGATCTGGTGAATTAATAAATTCATGGGCATACAGACCCTTTGGACAGACCTTCCCTTCGTTCACCGGTGAACGCTGATAAGGTGCGGTCCCGACGACTTTTCCGTCCTTGACCACAAGATTGAACGAACAGCCGGTACCGCAGTACGGGCATGTTGTCTGAACATACTTAAATTCCATTAACGATTCCTCGGTAATACACAGGTGATATATCAGATCAGATAAATCTTGTGAAATGCCCCCAATAATTGGTGATTATCGGTGGGTGAAAAAAGTCATCGGGATCAGAATTTCAGATAAAAAATCAATTTAGTCAATTAATTTTGCATATTGATCATGATAAATTAACTAAAAATAAATTGGAAGAATGGATTCACGAGATCAAGACGCATATCTGATACCCCACCGATATTCACAGATTCTTTGTAGAACCACATCGGCGAGATATAATCCTCACTGATACACAGGGGATTCCGAGTCATGGAGAAAATTAATTTTCAAAAAAGGGGTTGCAATTTCACCGGATCAGAGCGCATCCCTGATCGAACGTTCTTTTTTACTTGTTCTGTTTATCTTTCGCTTCTTTTTTGCGTATGATCCGGATATTCACTCCATTGATCACTGGGTCACCAGTAACTATATACCGATGAATTACCTGGCCGAGAATCTCAACAACATCTCCGGGTCTGACATCTTCCCGGGGCGTAGTAAACATCTTCACCGGAATAGTCCCAGTCCTATCAGCAACGATGAAATGCGGTCTGTTCAGAGATCTGAATCGAACTTCTTCAACAAGAGCCTCGAGTTTAACCGGTTTTGAGATCATACTTTCATTGATCTCCCGTATCTTTATACTCCGTGCCTCTGCTTCATAGACTGGAATAAGCCCCTCATACTCTTTCTGACTCATATAATTGAGTAACATTGGAATCGCGAGGAGGAGAACTAACGTCGGCCCTGCCCAGATCAGAACATTGAGCTCACCGGTAACCATGATGTACCAGAGAAGAAAGACCACGAAAAAGCCGAAAACACCTAAATGAAGAACTGACGGCCTGATGGGAAATGAACGAATCTGCATTATGACAAAAAAAGGAAGGGTTACTCTAGTGCCTCGATCTCTTTCTTGAATGCAATCCAGTAGAGGATGCCAACAAAGAGAAGTCCGCCCACGATGTTTCCAATAGTGACAATGATGATGTTGTTGGTCCACATCGTCACATAATTCAGGGTCTCAAGTTTTGCCGGAGTGATGTTTGCAATCTGACCTGCATTCAGGTACCCGGCGGTCATGATACCAGCCGGAATGAAGTACATGTTCGCGACACAGTGTTCAAACCCGGATGAAACGAAGGCCATGATAGGGAACCAAATCCCGAAGAACTTGCCGATTGCATCATCTGCACATATACCAAGCAGAATTGCAAGGTTGACGAGCCAGTTGCAAGCGATAGCTTTCAGGAATGCAGACCACATACCAGCAATCCCAACATAACTCACTTTTGCTATCGCAATATTGACTGCGGTTAATCCCAATGAATTTACCGTTGCAAGTCCAGCGGCATTAAACCCAACAAATGGTCCGTTTGCCATGATATAAGCATAGAAGATAGACCCAATGAGGTTACCAACGTACACCCATATCCAGAGATTAATGACTGACATCCAACTGATTTTGTGGATGAATGCTGCAAGGGGTGCCAGCATTGCGTCACCGGTAAAGAGTTCTGCACCAGTCAGGACGATGATAATAAGTCCGACTGGGAACACGGCTCCGAGGATAAGCTTGGCAAAACCATCACCAAGATTGGCAGCAACACCGGTCGAACATACCGTCGCCAAGGCTCCTCCCATGGCGATGTATGCTCCGGCCATAAAGCCCCGAAGGACCATGTTCCACCACTCGAGGCCTGTCTTATACTTGCCTGCTCCTGCTCCTTTTGCAATTATTTGCACTGGTGGATGAAATACCATAGTTTATTCACACCTTCACTGATCTGCCTATACCAACTACCACACAAAGAATTTGGATAGGCTTAAAGAATAAGTATTTTGTGATAGTATTAATTACTTGCGTTATTAGTATAGCCCAATTAACCAAGGAAATTAGAAAAAACGCCTGCATTCCAATTATTAAGTTTTTACTTAAAAAGATATCTTTTCTCCGAAAGAAGACGTGTTCATCAAAATACTCATTTTATTTCTCGTAGGGGAATAATTCGGATCCAACCTTTCAAGAGCCCTGACAGAGAGAGTAATAGGAGCATGAATTCAACATTCCTTCAATTATGGGGCTCACTTCCGAAGCGGGAGCGCACTCTTACTATCCTTATTCTTCTTCTGTTATGGGGTGGTATCGCGGCAGCAGTTCTTCTTTCAGCTTTGCATTTCATCGATGATCCCGGCAGTTTTTTCTGGGGATGCATAGCTGGATCGTTTGTTCTTGCATATCTGGCACGTATAAAAAAGAAACTGGATGTAGTCTCACTTCTCACGCCGGTGTATGCAGTTATTAGTTTTATGGGACTTGAGATAGAGCCGAATTTGATGCTGCAGACGTTGTATGCTGCTTCACTGACCGTTCTCCTATATCGGCTTCACACACAGTTCTCAAAAAAATGAGTACAGGGGTTCAATGAGAAGAGCATATCTCATCCCGCCTATCATCGCAGATTTTGTGTATCAGGCGGTATCAGGGGTTTCCGGAGTCAGGTTTCTGAATGCGTCTGTTTGTCCTGTCTGCGCTGGTCACCTGATCAGCCATGATCTGAAACAACGGCGGTTCTCAACTGTTCTGACTCCTGAAGGACCGCAGCAGATATTCGT
>JAZDKH010000429.1:0-3732 GCA_043803325.1 Methanobacteriota archaeon
GAATTATTTCGTTGATTCTGCGTGCTGGATAGCATTGCTAAACAGACAAGATTCTCTTCACAAGCAGGCCAATGCGGTATATCAGGGCTTGATGAAAGAGGGTTCTCAATTTATAACATCTTCATCAGTTATTGAAGAAACTGCTAATGCATTATCGAGTCCCCTCTTCAGACCATCCATAATTGCATTTTACCACCAGATTTTAGCCTCATCCCGTGTAACCATCATCAGTGTTGATTCGGAATTATGGGATAAAGGCTGGTCTTTATTTGAAAAACGAGGAGATAAGGGCTGGAGTCTTACTGATTGCATTTCATTGAGCATAATGGAAGAAAGGGAGATTGAATCAGCCTTAACCAGTGACAGGCATTTTATTCAGGCTGGTTATAAGGCTTGTTTGATACTATCTTAATAAGGAATTATACTCAAATTTTCGTTCTATTTGTAATATCTCATGGAAATCGGATTTTTTATTTCAGACCATACACCCTGCGCGAAGCCCCCAAAACCACTCCTTCCAGAACCAGTATGAGGACGGATACCCTTTTATGAGACATCCATGCAAACCCCCGGGTGGCGAAAGTAAACACCATCAAAAAACGATTCACCCCTCCCCTCATTCACCTAAAGAGCGTATTAAATCGGGTATCTATCTCCCCTCGGTTCACTTTCACCCTGCATATCAAAAGTTCAAATACCTCCCGATAGAACGGTAGGAGCGTACCGATCTAGTGTCAGGAACAGAAAAAGAACAGAAAAAAGAACTAAATAAAGCACGAGGACATGATGCAGACGAAAAATCATCAGTGCTCCCCCTATCACCTGGAAACGGCCAAGAATCTGGTTCAGGAGGGAGCATATGAATATGGCACAGCATACCGTATCAGCATTCCGCTGGAACAAGCCCTGGTTTCATCAGACCAGAAACCATCCATCGGGACCAAATCTCCCCTGCTGATTGAGAAAACCCGAAATCCCCCGGTCATCTGGGAAGCACGGAGAGAATTGGTACGGCGGGGATGTATCGCTGCGGTGGTCAGGAGCGGCAATGATACCCTATTTGATCTCATCGCGTGTGACCGAAGAATATTCTACCTCATCGCAGTCAGAAGAGTCAGGACCAGGGGTGAACTCAGGGATATCAGCACCCGCTTCGATCCGCTGATATCTGAACTTCGAACCCTGTCTCTCCCATCCCAAACCGAGATCCAACTCTGGATCCGCAGTTGTCACTCGTTCCAGATCTATGAAGTCCTGACAGGTGGCATCATCCGGAGGAATTTGCCATGAATGAGGAGATCGGGCAGGCTTTGGGTCTCCTCACTGCTCCTGGTCAGGTTGTGGAGCTCCGGGTTCTTGGAGAAAGTGTCTCCTCCGGATACTTTGACAATCCCGAAGAACTCACCCGGGTGGCTGGTATCCTTGACAACCAGGGAGTGCATGGGGTATACATCACCCTCAACCCGGTCAGTCCTGCTCTCCTCTCCCGGCGGGCTAACCGGATCAAACACCGCCTCACCCGGACGGACCCGACCACGGCAGACGCAGACATCATCTGCCGCCGGTGGCTGCCCATTGATATTGATCCGATTCGCCCTTCAGGGATATCATCATCAGGCGAGGAGCATGAGGCAGCCCTCTCCCGAATTGGTGATATTGCCGCATTTTTAAAAGAACTCGGATTCCCGGATCCGGTATCTGCCGACTCAGGCAACGGATCCCATCTCCTGTACCGAATCGATCTCCCGAACGATACTGCTTCCCGTGACCTCATTGCTGCCTGTCTCTCATCGCTTGATACCCGGTTCTCTGATGAACGCTGCCGGATCGATACCGCGAACTCCAATGCCGGGAGGATCTGGAAACTCTATGGGACGGTCTCACGAAAAGGTGATTCAACCGGAGTCCGGCCCCATCGCCGGTCCCGGCTGATGACAGTCCCTGATGAGATCATTCCGGTCCCCCCGGCTCTCCTCACCAGACTGGCCACGCTCTACGAGCCAGAACCCGATCCCGAACCCGTGAAGGGAGGCCAGTCTTTAGACCTTCGTTCCTGGCTTGATCAGTATCTCCCCGGGTACCGGGAGAAGCCATACCATGGAGGTACTCTCTACCTCCTGGATACCTGCCCATTCAGTGCCGCCCATACTGACGGAGCTTATGCTATTCAGTTCAGCAACGGGGCTATATTTGTCGGTTGTCACCATGACTCCTGTGGCGGGGGAACCCAGCGATGGCAGGAACTTCGGGACCGATATGATGGCCGGGGACGCAGGAGGCACCATCCCCTGAAAAATATCACAGCCCCTCCTTCTGTTCAATCGGGCTCTTTATCACCTGTAAAATCGCCGGTACCTGGGAAACAACCGCGTTCCCTGGATTCTGTATCAGATCCGGTGATATCAGATGGAGCAGACCGGATCCTCCGGTCAGATCACCCACTTCGATATATGCTCCGGACTTTTGCACTCGATCATGAGGGAGATCAGGTGGTTGCCGAGTGTCTTATCATGTCACTCGCCTCCCGCTCGGTCATCAACAGCAAAGGGCTGCACGTCTCGATCACCGGGGAATCAGGGAAAGGAAAGAGTCACACCATTGACACCATCCTCCGTCAGGTTCCCCCGTCATACCGGCTTGATGGCCGGATGAGTGAGAAAGCCCTCTTCTACATCGCCGGAATGCAACCCGGGACCGTCATCGCTCTTGATGATCATGCCCTCTCTGACCAGATGCAGGAGATCCTCAAAGGCGTTACCAGTACATTTCACCGCCCGTTTGTCTACCATACGGTCTCAAAAGAGCGAACCGGGCAGATCTGCACCATCCCGGAGCGGTGTGTCTGGTGGATCGCAAAAGTGGAAGGGACCGGGGATGACCAGGTCTTTAACCGGATGCTTACCTGCTGGATTGATGATAGTGAAGATCTGGATCTTAAAGTGCTTACCCGGACGCTTGAAGGTGCAACATTGGCCCCGTCAACCGATGCTGATGAGCGGGAAGAGAATCTTATCTGCCAGGAGATCTGGAACCGGATAGATCCGGTGTTTGTCATCATCCCGTTTGCGGCAAGGATACGGTTTCATTCGGCAGCAAACCGGAGAAATCCTGATATGCTCCTTGACCTGATCCGGTCTCATGCCGTGTTGATGCAGGCCCAGCGGGAGGAGCAGGTGAGGAATGGCATCAGGTGTATCATCGCCACAGAAGACGATTTTCATGAGGCATCACGCCTCTACACATCTTTGAATGGCGAGTGTGGGGGTCAGATGACAAAACTGACCCGGAGAGAGGCTGAGCTCATTGATCGAATCCATGCTTTATCGAGACCAGAGATCACGGTAACTGAACTGCAACAGATGACCGGGTGGAGTAACAGCACGATCTACAAACTTCTGAACGGATACCAGAGCAAAGGGCATATATACTCCGGATTGCTTGAGAAATGCCCGGCCATCGCGTTTCTTGACCGGACGATCACCTCAGGGGATGATGGACGGACAACCCAGCGGAGAGTCAGGGTATACACCTGGGACCCGGTGCTGTATCAGGGATGGATAGCAGGAGGATCGGTATGGCTTGACCCCCTGGGTGGGGATGATATGAATCTTCATGACCGGCATACTCCTGATGATGATGACCCGTCTGTGGGCGGCATGGCGGCAGGAGAAGGGTCAAAGCGGACGCCGGCGGATTGCTGCCGCCCAAAAAACTCTGATAATAATCAGTTAA
>JAZDKH010000430.1:0-4912 GCA_043803325.1 Methanobacteriota archaeon
TTCCCGCTCCCTCGTCAGAACTTGTAATTTTCTTTGGCTCTTCGTCGCTCCATGTGGGTACATTGCTTTTATATGGGCATGCTGAAAAGATACAGGTTAAACAGATGGCTCTTCCTTTAACGGGACATATACCTATGGAAATGGACCTGTTAAAGAGGAAGATACATGGAATGCCATCCGGTCACATTAATTCCCAAATCCCTTTTTATTATACCGATTTTTATACAAAAGAGCAGTTCTTTCTTCATCTGGCAATGAGCGGATCAATTCTGAAATAACTTCGTCCTCTTTTATGAGTCCGATAGCACGAAGCATCCTGATCTGTTTATTGAGTTATTGTGTTACTTCATGGTGACAGGATTCATATGGATCATGCGGAGATCGAGCCTGTAAATCCTGTGCTTTCTCACGAACCGATTGAATATCTTCAGAAGTAAGATCTCTGGTGCTGATTGAATGTAAAATTTATCCAAAAAATGCTCTGACAACATCTGAACCAGAATTTGAAAAAAACGGAAAACAGTCAGATCAAAAGTATCTCATACTCCAGTAAAGGAATTTCTCATCGTAACGATTCGGGAGGTTTTTTCCGGCTCTCCAGGGCCGGCGGCAGGACAAAAAATCCTCTAATGCATAACCCTGTATGTTCCTTTCACGTGGTAATCCTGGAGTTACTAGTGAACAATTTTTATGGAAACCTACAGTATGGTAATAAAGAGCCGGTAATGAGCGTATATGATATCCTTCAGTTACGCAGAGAAGATACCTATCGACTGGCAGGAAGATAAGGAGTTACCAATATCCCGAATTCAGGTAAATACCTAAAAAAGAATGATTAATGCGTTTAAACCCTGCATGGGTATAAAGATCATTTTCTCACCTCTATAATGGGACCGATCATTTGGTTAATATACCTGCCTATCTTTGACCACGAATACGATCCATCATTCTCTTTGATCCTCCAATAATCGATATTTGCGTATTTCCGATCACCAGTCAGTGTCAGTGAAGTATACCCTGAAACCCCATAAAAGTGATTTGCATTATCTACAAAAATCGCTCGTTTATGTTGGTTTCCCTGGCTCATTATGTCGGTCATGACCGCAAGCTGAACAGCATCATAAATGACTATCGCATATGAATTTGGCTTCATACCAGCGGCATCCTGAAGTCGTTTGGAATACTCCTTAAATGGCGCTTCATTCTCTAGCTCTCCGTATATTGTGGCTGTAAAATTAGTTTTAGCAGCAAATTCCGCAATATCCTGATTTTTGGGAATGATTTCAGTTAACGCTATTCCATCTGTCCCAAACCAGGATAATGTATCCAGATCCGTATTCTGCGATGCTTCTTTGAGGATATCTGATGCTTCGTTAAAACCGACAATCAGGACACCGACACCCTGCTTCAATCCGGTAGTACGAACTGATGTTGTCACGGTTTCAATGGTTTTGTTAAAGGAGGAAGAACTTGGTTCGTAAAAAATTGGCTCGGATAATGAGAAATTACCATTTTCTGAGAGATTGGCAAGAAGACCATACAAATTCTGTCCATAAATATCATCCCTCACCACCGGGATGATGGTGGTAATGTTTGTTTTATTAAATAGTCCCTGAAGGGCGAGAGCCTGAATGGTGTCATTCGGACAGAGACGGACGATTGTATTCTCCTGGCTTGAGATACCGGGAGTCGTACTTCCAAAGCCGATAAGAATCGTATCAGATTTTGTCGCATCATCTTCAAGGGCCAGCATCTCTTCAGACGTTATCGGACCGACAATGAAATGAATACCATCCTGTATCATCTCTTCGCCGAGTTTTTTTGGCGACCATCGGATCCGATTCGGTATCGTATACTCGAGTCTCCACCTGGTATGGCAGACCAAGTTCGATTTACTTTGCATTCAGATCTTGTACCGCTAATTCCATAGATGCTTTATATGTAGGACCGATGGAAGAAGCATTCCCGGAAAGCGGAAGAAGTCCGCCTATGACCAAGGTCTACGTATCTGCAACAACGACGCCGCAGATGAGAAAAAGACAACAAATAATAGTGCTTGTTCGGAAAAGATCCATATTAGTTGTGAGAGTAATCATTACTTATATAAGATCTTTTGTTCCGTAAATGAAGTTCTATTGTATTGTCCCTCTCCTGTAATGACCATTGGATATTGTTTCCCTGCAAATTGTAATAATTGTACCTTCTCTCATCGATACACATACCGATGACCTTGTCGGATAGAACAAGATCATATAAACCAGAGATGAAATAACACATTTTTTAACAACCGAAACACCCTTGGGGATAACCCGGGAGAAGAGATTATTGTATATGGGGTGAATCATGCTGCCACAGGAAAGGCCACCTATGCGAACTTCGGCCTTTATGGAGTTGGGCTCTCAACGGGGTACGGGGTATGTCCAATAACGATTATATTGGATCCGCTGAAGAATATCTTCCAGATAATCCTGATGCATAGTATCTCTATGTAGCAAAAATATCTCGTATGGATGACAGAAAAATACGACTTCTGTTATTCGTTCAGGTGTGTATTACTCCGCATGAATTTTGTTGTTGCCAGAGAATCATGATTGGTACGGTATGTGATCCTTGTCTTTTCTGCATTTTATCTCTTCATATTCTTAGCCAGTATAAGGTCTCCTGAACAATGGAAGGAGAGGATTTCTGCGAGTTACCGGTTCAATACATTCTCCAGCATACCGGATTTCTGTACGCATGAAATATATTCGGCTACCAAGTAAAAGTTGGTTAAATCGTCTTCATCCAGACCACGGAACGCGAATAATTCATCCCAGAGCAGACTGCTTCCCTCAACCAAAAAAAAGGCTGTTTCAAGATCGAAGCCAATGATGATCTGGATACCTTTGAACAGATCATCCTGGTTTTCATAGAGGTATGTTCCTGCTTCGATATTCTCAATCAAAAACACCTTTGCTACCGGTGCTTTGCCGGCAGGTAATTTTTTCGCGTGGCACTCGTTCAGGAGTACATTGTCTCTGACAACCTGTTTTCGTCTCTCATCCGTGAGTTCAGTTACGGGATATTTTTGTGTCAGATATGCGATAAGTTCAACAGCCGTTTTATTATTAGGATTCAGCCGGGGTCGGTAGGTATCATAGGTAATCTTCCATTCTTTTACCATTTCAGGTGATGGTTTCTGCATTAACATACGTAATTCAAATAGGTATTACATGATGAGTAAATAACGCTTTGATATAGTTCCCTGAATTCCTGAGTTTCCATGTCAGGACTTCACGTATTCATCTTATGCTATTACCGGGATCTGATTCATGCCAGATTCAATAGAACTGGTTTGTTATAACTAATACGGGTCGTTGTTTAACCTGACGTAAGTCAGAAAAAGGAAACGGGATAACTACGATATCGCCTTTTACAAATAGTCCCACATTTCATCCTCTTCAGGAGTAAGCCAATCATGGGCAAGAGATTTATCACTCATGAAGGCTGTTTCAAACATCCCTCTTTCCTCTCTATTCATGCTTAATAGCGGATTATCAGGAGGAATTTCTTCGATAATGAGCAAATATCTTTTTTACCAGTCTCCAGATCTTTCGGATGATCCGGGTTTGTCCGGGAATAAATATAACCTTGTTATTTGCAACCATGAGAAAGAAATAAATATCCTGTGACCCGATGAAGGTAACCTCTGATGGAAATATAAATTTATTATCTCATTGATAAATTTAAACGATATTAGGGGAGGAAGAGAAAAATAATGATTGAGAATAAAAAAATCAATACCAAAAAAGGTCAAACCGGCTCTCATGGTGCTACCCCGCCGGTAACTGTTGAGGGATCTTCAGGGAGTCATAATATATATCGGAATGCATCGGCTGATGGGACAAATAGTATACACCGAAAAGCTTCTGAAACCCGAACTCCAGAAACCCGATCCAAATCGAAATTAAAAAAGAAGTAACAGGAGGGTACAGGATTACCCTGTTTTTCCTGAACTTCGTATCCATAAAGGAATGTACTGACGATAGAGATGTTCGTACATTCGCAGTATGAATGGGATACATCTTGCGGGTAAAATTCTCCTTGGATGTTGTTCTCTGATATGATGTATCTTCATCATCTGCATCTTTTTTTGTAAAATAGGATAGTGTCGCATTCCGGAGATGTCCCGCCCCGGATGGAAGGATTTAGGTCAGGGTCAGGAAGTGAGAATGAAGGGTCACCGTTGAATTCTGGATATTTTCGAATGACGAAAGGATATGAAAGATATTTCGCTATTGGCTCCTGGACAGGGGAATTTCTTCCCGGTATGCTGCCAGTTCCGGAGCTGTCATCGAGGCGATGAACGGAATGATCTCATACTCGGCAACATCATGGATAGCGAAAGGATCCTCTTTGATGATTGCTCTTACCGCTTCTTCATCTTCGGCTCTGGCGATGATAACTCCGCCGGTCCTGGGAATCCTTCTGCCGGAGAGAAGAAAGTTTCCGAGATCATAATGTTTTTGGAGATATTTAGCATGGTCCGGGACATGGGAGTCAACGGTTAGGAGATCTTTTGTGTAATGAAGGAGGAGGAGATACATAATTTACCCTTGACATAGTTAGGACGATGAGTTCCTGACTATCTCTTCATATAACTGGGTGTGCCGTTATTTTTAATGTTGTATTTCCCTTTTCTCCGGTTGGGGGTACATTTTTCGGGTGTTCCAACGGGCAGGATTGTGCTTATCCTCCTGATTGCAGAGATTCAGTGGTGATACATGATCGTTGTACTCACGTTTTTGTGGGGGTATATTCGGGGTTTTATACGAATCGAGTGGTCAAAATGAACATGTCTATCGAGTGTAAGAAAAATTTTACCATTATCAGATGAAAATTCTAATTCATAACCCAGTACAATGATTCGGGA
>JAZDKH010000431.1:0-4267 GCA_043803325.1 Methanobacteriota archaeon
TCCTTTTGCAGCGATATGTACCGTGGATAATTATGCAAATGGAATATCCTCTGAACAGGTCACCTATGAACAGATAGTCAGTAATGCTCGTCACTATAAAGAAAGGACTGCACAGATGATGAGTGCTGTTTTTAAGCAATGTTCATAGGACGGAGGAGGTGCAATATCAAATTTCGAAGATCAAACTGCATATTAAGATAGGGTTTATCCCGTCTGAATTAAATAATATGATCAGGTTACAGTCTGAAGGGGGGAAGAGAGATTGGCAGTAACATCAATACTTACTATTGGGGAGCCTAACCAGTTCTCAAATATTACTCGTCTATTCTCTGAGAACGGCGCAAAAGTCGATATCCTTTCAGTATCTGATATTAAGGATAGTTTTCACAAGATACTGACAACACATATCGATGTAGTTATATCAGATTTCGATCTCGGGCCTCAAAATGGAATTGACTTTATTTCCAGACTGAAAAAGCAGATTCAATATAGTCCAATAACCATTTTTACCGGAGACCAGGGCCCTGCAATAGCAAAAGAGGCACTTAAATCCGGGATAGATTATTATTTTCAGAAGGGTGGCGATCCAGATCTGGAGAAGGCTCAACTTAATACGTTTATTCGTCAGGTTGTCAAATGGAAGCAGACTGAAGAAGCTCACCAGTACGCAGAGACAAATTTCAGGACAATTGTTGAAGCCACTGAGGATTCTATATACATGGTAGACCGTCATTATCGGTACCTGTTTATTAACAAACCTCATCAAAAGCGTCTGGGTATTTTTGGAGAAGAATACGAGTCTAAATTGTACCGTGATCTCCATTCAGATGAGGAGAATCGTCAGTTCATCAATGCAATGTCCCAGGTTATAACTCATAGCAACTTCTATCTTGAGGAATATGAGAAAGAAGGCCGTTATTACGCCCGGAAATTTATTCCAATCAAGTATCAGTCTTCTTCTCAGATACTGGCAGTTACTGTTGTATCCACTGATATGACTGATCGGATAAGACTTGAAGAAGATGTCGCAAGGGGGGCATCCCTGATGACTGCCACCCTCGAGTCAACGTCTGATGGTATCTTTGTTGTTGATAGAATTGGAAAGATAATTAACTACAATAAAAAGTTTCTGAATATGTGGTATATTCCGGAAACAGTTATTGAAGAGCGTGATGAAGAAGTTCTGCTTGCGTATATTGAAGATCAGCTGGAAGATCGGAACGGCTTTATTGAGAAGGTGAACTGGCTTCGGACAAATCCTGATAAAGATGCCTTTGATATACTCGAATTTCGCGATGGACGGATTTTTGAACGTCAAACTCTACCTCAACGCATAGGTGGGACAATCATCGGGAGGGTATGGAGTTTTCGCGATGTCACTCAACAGCGTTCTACTCTCACGAGTCTTCAGGTGACCCAGGCAAATTATCGAAGTGTAGTTGAGTCAACTGGAGACTCGATTTTTATGGTTGATACAGAGTCCTGTTACCTCTTTATGAATTCGTATCACCGACGGAAACTGGGTGATCTTGCAGATAAGTACCTTGAGCAACGAATGCGTGTTATGCTTCCTCCAGGGGAAGACAGACGTTTTGATGAAGCTCTGAAGAAGGTCTTAACTACGAAAAAGATGTTCATGGATGAACTTCACTGGCAGGGGCGTGATTATATCAGACGGTTCAGCCCGGTGAAGGACGAGGAGAATGACGAGATCCGGGCTATTACTGTTGTCCTCACTGATATCAGCGAGAGAAAAGCTGCAGAGCAGGAAGTCCATAATTCTGAAGGTCGATTGAAGATTCTTTTCGATTATGCTCCTGAAGCATATTTCCTCACTGACATTAAAGGAACGTTTGTCGATTCCAACCGGGCGGTAACAGAGCTTACGGGTTTTACAAAAGAAGATCTGTATGGGAGAAATATTTTTACTATGGGTCTGATTGCTTCGATGCATATCACCAAGACTGCCGTCCTCTTTGCTCGAAACGCTCTCGGTAAAGCAACCGGACCTGAGGAGATGAAGATCCGCCGAAAGGATGGATCTGAACTCTATTCAGAAGTCCTTACATATCCAATCAAGATTCAGGATCAGAGTCTGGTTATGACCATCGCCCGGGACATCAGCCAGCGAAAGGAAGCAGAAGAAGCACTGAAAGAACGCGAGGAGCAGTACCGGCTCCTGGTAAACAACGCGAATGAAGGGGTTCTTGTTCTACGGGGAAGTACAGTTATCTTCTCAAACCCAAAGGCTTCAATTATTCTGAAACGATCCCATGATGAACTTGCAGGTCGGGATCTTACCAGCTGGGTTCATCCTGATGATATCGATGCTCTCCAGGGTTTGATCTCACAGGCTGCCTCCAGTGGGGCCGTTCATGCCGGACATACTACCCGGGTGTATGATACTTCTGGAGATGTCAAGTGGCTTGAGATTGGGCTTGTTGGAATTACCTGGAAGGATGGGCCGGCTCTGCTCTTTCTTGGAAATGATGTTACTGATCGAAAGATAGCACAGGATTCGCTGCTTCAGAGTAATAAAAAACTCAATCTTCTCTCAAGTATCACCCGACATGATGTGTTGAATCAGATAACGATTCTGCTCGCATATCTGGATCTTCTTAAAAAGAAGAATAACGATCAAAATCTCGTTCCCTTCATAGAGAAACAAGTAGAGGCTACTCAGGCAATACGAAGTCAGATTGTCTTTACCAAAGAATATCAGGATGTCGGGGTGAAAACACCCCAGTGGCAGAATGTTGCCGAGAAGATTCGAGCAGCGAAAGATCTTCGTAAATGCGAGTTTGTTGGGTGGGAAGAAGGATTAGAACGGCTTGAAATATTTGCTGATCCGCTTCTAGAAAAGGTATTTTTAAACCTGATCTCAAATTCATTGATGCATGGAGAGCGGGTGAGCAAAATCTTTTTCTCATCGGTTATTCAGGGTTCCGTTGCAGCCCTCGTGTATGAGGATGATGGAGTCGGGATTGCTGATAAAGAAAAGAAGAAGATATTTGATCATGGATTTGGTAAAAATACCGGATTTGGACTCTTCCTTTCTCGAGAGATCCTTTCAATTACTGGTCTGACTATTACAGAGACTGGCAAGCAGGGTGAGGGAGCAAGATTTGAGATTGTATTGCCTGCAAATACTCACCGATTTACCTGAATGTTCCTATGGTTGATGACCCTTTTTTAAATATTTTTTTTTGATTTACTCCTGTATTTCTCGATCAGACCATCTTGGAGGGGTTATATATTGAATCACAGCAAGATAATTTGAACAAGGTATCATGGTCCATATTCTTCATTTTTCTGTTGAAGGTATCAGAGGAGCGATTCCTCTTGATGAAACGATGTTTTTGGTCCGGATGGTAATGATGAAGCCGTCTTCGGAGGAGGCTTACGGAATCGTTGGAACCGTGAATCTTCATGGAATCCTGGTACCGGTATATTCTCTCAGAAAACTTTTTGGTTTCTCTTATCGTTCCCCTCGTCTCACTGATAATCTAATTATTACGAGATTTGGTCAATCTCTTGTGGCCCTCTGGGTAGATGAGACCTTTGTGGTTCGAAGAAATGAGTTCTCATATGAGTACGAAAGTCAGAGTTTATCTGATCAGGTGATTCCCGGGGTAACTGTTCTACCTGATGGAATGGTAGTAATTTCTGATATTAATCGGTTCCTGGATAATCAAAGGAAGAAAATTCAAGTTCCGGTCTCTGGTATTGCGAAAGGGATCAGCGATTCCATGATGACTGATCTCAACCTGAGTGGGAACATATCAGATATTAATGATGCTGAACATGTTATCTCCATCCTGAAAGAACGGGCTGAAGATCTGGCTAAACCTGAAGTGACTCCTCATGAAATCGCTAAAATCGAAGTCCTGACATTCCAACTCGTTTACCATACATATGCAGTTGATCTGAAGTATATACGTGAATCTATTTTATCTCGTGAAATAACTCCGGTTCCAGGTGCCCCATCGCATATCTACGGAGTTCTTCCGGTGAGAGGAGAGATCATCCCTCTTATTGATCTCCGGGTTCTTCTCTCGATTCCTGAAAAAGGCCTAACCGATCTCAACCATGTGATTGTGATGACAAATGGAGTTATCACGTTTGGAATCCTTTCCGATCAGGTCAATGGAATCACTTCGATTTCCAAAGATCAGCTTGGCCCTCATAACCCTATGATTTCTCCAGATAAACTGAGATATATTCTGGGTATCACATCTGATTCTCTGATTGTTATCGATGCAGAAGA
>JAZDKH010000432.1:0-6605 GCA_043803325.1 Methanobacteriota archaeon
TTTTGTAAAAATTTCGTTAAATAATGATATGTATGAAAATTATCTGCTATTGAACTGATGATCAAGATAGTTAGTAAAAACCCATTTGAGAAGCGTATGTCTGCCTCACTGAGTTTCCCGGTTTTAAGCCATCTCTCTCCTCATTCTTTATGGCCATCTACCAAGAAAATGACACCGATATTAAAAAATGGACGCTGCCTTAAGATTTGATCGAATTAGATCCAGAATTGAATCAGATTCGATTTAGGGTCTTGTCTCACTTAACGAGGATATCCAGATTATAGCGTGACCATTCAGAACATATAGAGGATCTATTTTATATGTGTAGGCAACGCAATTTCCATAATGACAGGTACCCGGTCTTTACTTTTCGTCGATGATTATGACATGCTTCGCAAGATTTATGTCGACATATTATCGGATGCCGGGTACCAGGTAACAGATGCATCAAGTGCAAAGCAGTGTATGGAGGCTCTGTCCAAAAAAATTCCAGACCTCATTCTCCTTGATATCATGATGAAACCCGTTGATGGATGGGAGACGCTCCTCCAGATCCGTGCATATCCTCCTGCACTAGGAGTGCCTGTTGTAATGATATCAGGCAAGGCAATCCTTCCGGTAGAGGTTATCCGATATGGACCTCTTATTGATGGATTTTTAAGAAAACCTCTTCAAAATGCAATTCTCATCGCATCAATAGCAGAGTTTTTCGGATGGTTTGAAGCATTAAAAGTGCAATGCGCTAGTGCCCGGGCTAAAGGAGCTGATGATTCTGTGGTGGCTGAGTACTTCTCACTCAAGAGACAGGATAAAGCAATAAAGCGAATGCTCTCAATAATCCAGAAGGAATATGGGGGGGGAAGTGATCGGATAGCAGTTGACAGTATTACGGATTCTATCAATGAGATTGAGACTTTTCACGAAGGAATAACCCAAAGACTGGAGATAGTTGAACCTCGACTGAGTGGTATGCTTGATTTAACTTACTAAATATCCACCTTACAGATATCAGTATTTAAACAGTTTTCCTCAGTACCTATAATAAGAAAATATTTTCCTTTTCTCCTGGAGAGCTGTCAGATCGACATTATTAACCAGATTAAAATTAGATCTCTTTTGATGAACGAATTCTGGCGAAAAACGGTCCATCTGGTTTTTGGCCTGCTCATAGCACTTCTCATCTGGTCCATCCCTAAAGAAATCGCTCTTATGGTCCTTGGTGCCGGGCTCCTTGGTGGTCTCTGGTTCATTGATCTTTCGATGAGAGATATTCAGGTTCCGGTGATATCCCATATCCTCCTCTACCTTGAACGGGATGACGTCTTCCCCGGGAAAGGAGCCTTTTTTTTCGTCTTCGCTTCGCTGGTTACCTTAATTCTCTTTCCATCAGAGATCGCGGCAATCAGTGTTCTCGTCCTCTCTGTTCTTGACGGACTAGCTACTCTGATAGGGCTGCGATACGGACGAATCCGTATCATCAATCATAAATCAATTGAGGGATCCGGAGGAGCTATCATTATCACCTTTTTAGTTCTTATCTTTATCATAAATCCAGTCCAGGCTGCGATCATCTCGGTGGTCGCCGGGATTGTAGAACTGGCAAGCCCAATCGATGATAATCTCATCATCCCTCCAGTGGTTGCTGTTCTTATGACGTTCATCCCCTGGTAACGAGGTCGTACATCCGCCAAAAATAAATTTTAATATAAATATGTATCTTACTGGGACTCTTGATTAAACCGATATATGTATTGACAGATTCAAGTATGGGTGTGCATCTGTGTTCCCGCATGAATGATACAAGGAGTCACATATTATGTCTAAATTAATCATATCAGGCCTTCGGACCTGTGACCGTAAGGATGCTGTCTTTGCAGAGATCAATACCTATATCGCAGAGATAGGATCCGTCGAAGAAATAATTGCAGGTGGTTCTACGGGTGTTGAAGCCTTTGCCAAAGAATATGCACAGACCATGCAGATAAAATACAAGGAATTCTCTCCAGACTGGGAAGCTGACCTCAATGCTGCAAGTTTTATCAGGGATACCCGCATGGCAGAGCATGGAACTCATTTACTGGTCCTCTCAAACGGCGTCAGCAAAGAGTCAAAGAATCTGATTATTGAGGCAAAGCGGCGAAACATCACTATCAAAACAGTTGGATCCTTTGTACCTGTTCCTGAAGCTGAAGGAAAAATTCATACCGGATACCCGATTTTCTCCTGATTTTTTCCGTTCCCCAGGTATTCACCTTCAAAAAGCCTGGAACCCATTTCAGTCATTAGAAGATAAGACTGATTGAGTTGCCACGAATCTGCTCTCCGTGAGATATTCTCCCATCAGGAGCATTTATTTTCTTGATAATCAGGTGGTTTTTTTCTGCCTGCATCAGGAGATGCATCGACTCTCTGCTATCACTATTGAAAAAAACGAGTAGATGGGAGGCATACTCAGCCATACGAGCATCCCTCAAAATACCTGCTGCATTCAGGTCATTTTGCCAGTTTGGAATAAACTCTTTATATGTTATCTGATGGAGGAGAGCATACTGCTTTGCCATCAGATCAACACCAGTAGATCCCCCGGTCACGATCTCATCAACCCCGTCGATTTCGGCGATATATTTGGCAATCTCCTGAGATACAGACGTATTTTTAGTACAGGATCTGGGACCGGCAATGATTAACCGGATCATTCGAAGTACTTCCGGGAATGTAGGTTCTGCATGGTATACCTGAATGTTTGCGCTATCATCCAATCCTTATCGCTCTTTTGTAGCATTCGTAGTTTTGAACTGAACAAGGAGCATCTTCATAATCTCGATAGGTCTGGGGGGGTTTCCAGGGATTTTTAAATCCACGGGGATGATCTGATCAACCCCCCCGAGAACTGCATAGGTTCCTTTCCAGATACCTCCCGTACATGCGTCATCACCCACTGCGATAACTATCTTTGGACTTGGTGTTGCATCATATGTTTTCAGTAATGCATCAGCCATCGCATGAGTGACTGCTCCGGTCACCATCAGGGCATCAGCATGACGAGGTGATGCAACAAAGGTTATTCCGAAACGCTCCACATCATAATGTGGAGCAGAGAGGTTTGCCAGTTCTATTTCAGCTCCATTATCACTCCCGCAGTCCACTTCGCGGATAGCCAGACTTCTGCCAAAGATGCGGGTAATTTCCTGCCGGAGTTCTGCTCCGACAAGGTTTGTCTCATCATCTATGTAAAATCCTGACTCGAGACAGATCGGTTTTTTAAATAGATTCGAAATAATCTCTATCATAATTCCTCACAAATCGGTCCCTGCATATGAAAGATTCAGACTTTTATTGATGAGGGGGAAGTCAGGGATGATATTTCCGATGACTGCATGCTCAATAGCATACCAATTACAGAATGACGCGGTTCTGACTTTATATCGATATATTCTGCTATTTCTAATCCATATCCAGTGAAGTGACATCCCTCGTGGAGACTCAAGTGCTGTCAGAGCGTACCCATCCTGTATCTGAATCGGTATCCTCACGGGTCCTTCTGGAACAAACAAAATCAACTCCTGTATGTACCTCAGAGATGCGAGGATCTCCTGATACTTCTGATTGAACCTGGCCAGAACGTCCCCACCTGGCTCATGGATCTGTGCAGGAGGTTTTTCACGGTATATTCCGTAAGGGTGATCAATCCGAACATCATTACAATATCCTGATGCACGGACTATTGGTCCGGATAAAGCAAGGGGTTTTATCAGTTCAGGAGGGACAATTCCAGTGGTGGTAAACCGGTCAAGGACCGTGGGAACACAAAGGACGGTCTCAGCTATCTTCTGCACTCCCTGTTCAACCTGACCAGCTTTCTTAAACATTACTTGCAGGTGCTTTACAGAAATATCACATCTCACCCCCCCGATACAGATACTCCCTTTCATAAATCGGGACCCGGTAAGAGTGTCTGCTTCCCGCTGCAGATCTTCCCTGAGTATAAGGAATCTGCTGGCAGCAACAGGGTATGCAATATCAGTCACCATTCCCGCGAGATCAGAGAGAAGTGTGTACGCCCGTTCAAGTTCTAAAAGAATTCCTCTGATATACTCAGCTCTTTGTGGAACCACAATACCACAGATCTGCTCAACTGCGAGGGTTATTCCACAGGCGTTCACAACCGACTCATCACCAGATATTGACTCTGCTACCTCGATTGCATCATCTGGAAGTATTCCTTCTGCACGTTTTTCTACGCCCCTATGGAGAAATCCAAGTCGAATTTCCAGATTTACAATATCCTCTCCAATTACACTGAATCTAAAATGCCCTGGTTCGATAATTCCTGCATGGACTGGTCCGACCGGGACCTGGTAGACGCTACTCCCCTCAATTTCTCTGAATAGATATGGTGCACCGGATTGCGTCAGTTTTAAAGGCTGATTTGTAAATGATCGCCTAAGAGGATGAAACTCCTCAGGGTATGATTCATGGAGAAATAGTCGTCTGGTGTCAAATGATTCAGGAAACCGAATACCAAAACCATCAGAGATCTCCCGTTCAAAGAGATTGGCACATGGGAAGATTGTTGCAATAGATGCGAATGATTCTGTTATCCCGGATATGAGCAGAACCTGGAACTGTGGAAAATCATGGTCTTCAAAGACATACAAGAGGCTTAAACCATCATAATCACCGAAATCCTCAACACCAAAAAGACAAACAAGTACCTTTCCTTCATCTTTCATAGTTTTTATGACATCTTCAAACTGTAGTCTGGGGACACGAAAATACCGGGCATTAGGTTCCTCTTTAACGACCCATGATTCAGAGAGAGCGGTAAATGCCTCCCTGCTATCCAAATTTTTCTTCATATTCCCCCTCCATAGATACCAAGATCCAAAACAGCGGCTAACAGGAACTCTTGTTCACCAGGAATCATGAGGAGACCGACAACACCGGAGAGGAGGAGGAGGAATATCACGGGTGCCTGCATCCATCCAGGAGCATAATATGGAGCAGGAGTATCTCCCTCAGGTGATTCTGTCCCCATAACCGAGAGCAGATGTCTGAATAAGGCTACTGCTGCGATAGCAAACAACACCAGTGCTATCAAAGGAATATACAGAGATATCTTTCCGGCCTCCAGGAGAATGCCGAATTTTGAGAGAAAAATTGGGAAGAGGGGTGTTCCAATAATGGCTATGCATCCGAGGATGAATGCTCCGGCTGCAAACGGCTGGAGCTGGAAGAGATCAGAAATCCTGTCTTCTTCTCCTGGTATATGCGAATGATACTGACGATGCAGAATCCCGGCAGAGAAGAAAAGACCGGCTTTTATAAATGAATGGCCCATCATATGAAAGAGCATCCAGAATATCGCGAGTGGCGTCCCAATTCCCGTGGCAAGTAACAAAAAACCCATGTTCTCAATAGAGGAGAACGCAATGAGTTTCTTAGTGCTAGTCTGCCTGAGCATAGAGAGACAGGCTACAGACATCGTAATCATCCCAAAAATGAGCAAAAGAAAGGATATCTGACCCCGAATACTACTCTGGTTTACTATTCCTACCATCCTGAGAATACCATACAGACCTACATTCAGGATTGCACCTGAAAGAACTGCACTCACGGCAGACGGCGCTTTGGCATGGGCCTCAGGAAGCCAGGTATGCAGGGGTACAATGCCTGATTTGGCGGCAAATCCAATGAAGAAGAAGACGGATGCGATACCCAGCATTCCTGCATCGAAACCTGCAGCCTGCGCCTGGAGGATCTGCCAGTCAAGACTTCCGGTGCTGGTTGCATTACGAACCAGTTCAAAGAAGAATATTACCCCTATGAATGAGAAGAGCATTGAGGTCGAACAGACAAAAATGTATTTCAGAGAGGCGTCTATCGTCTCTTTTACTGCAAGAATTGCAATGAGTAGGGCAGAAAATACCGTAGTGAGTTCTGCAAATATCCAGAACTGGGCCACGTTTGGAGAGAACAGGGCCATGGCAGTGACCAGGAGAAGGAGTGAAAACCCAAGGTAAAAGATTCGAAGACTCCGCCGGTCAAGTTCACCTGCCCTGACAAGTCCGTCAATGTATCCAACCGCGTAGACACTTGCACAGGTGAAAATGATCGAGGTAATCAACATTATAAACAGATTCAGATGATCTATCATGAATAAGGAAGTATTTTCTTTCCATTCACCCGGACTTACAATCAATATAATTGTCACAATAAGCAGGGAAGCAGAATGAAAAACACCAAGGATGCTCATCGTCAGATGTTTCTTTTGCACACTCTGCAGGAGCAGGATAACAAGCGTGATAACCGGATAGAGCACTGCAATCATAGTTTAGCCCCCTCATCAGACCATAGGTGAAACTCTTTGAGCCTGCTCATATAGGAGTCAATACTGGAGTCCATACCAACGGTGAGGATAGTAGTGAGCAGAACCAGAATGATGAGGTCAACCATAATAACAAACTCGGTGATGAACGGGAGTTCTGTCACGAAAAGACCGAACAGAAGAACTCCGTTCTCCATTGAGAGAAAACCAATGACTTTGGTGATCGCAAGATGCCTACTGAACACCGCGATCAGGCCCATGAGCATGAGTGATACCC
>JAZDKH010000433.1:0-3274 GCA_043803325.1 Methanobacteriota archaeon
CTTTCCGTCTGACAGAAGTGCCTGGAGAAGTCCCAAAGGAGTGTTTGCAGGTACATCATTATATTCCATGCCTGATTCTGCAGTCAAGTTAACATTTCCCGATGGGAGTGAAAGCGTCCCAGTATAGATAACATCCTGACCTGAAGAATTTTTTACCTGCTTTGTATCTGATTCCTTATTATCAGGAGAAGTTTTTTCTGTTGACTCAATGTTCGTCTCTTCAGGAGCTGTGGTAGGCTCTGGTGTTACCGTGTCACCAAGTACCTGGTCTTCTATTACGGGCTGATTCGGATCCACAGATTTCTGTTCGGAAGGTGTAGATGTTGGCTCAGATGCCACAGTCTCCTTGGTATCTTCTCCCTCAAACACCGGCTGATTCGGGTCCACAGGTTTCTTTTCGGAAGGTGTAGATGTTGGCTCAGATGCCACAGTCTCCTTGGTATCTTCACCCTCAAATACCGGCTGGTTTAAATCGATCTCATTCTTATCAGAAGTTTCTACCAGTTTTTCTGTTATTGTTGGTTCAGCCGTGGGATTAGTGGTAGAAACTACCGTTGGAATAGATGTGATCGGAATACCCGCATTGGAAGTGATTGAAGATGCAGATCCGGATTGGGCACCGATGGTAATTTTAAGGGTCCTTAATGCTTCCTCCGTCGGTTTCGTCGGGTTTCCATAAGCAAAGAGAATGGCATCACCATTTATTAATTTGAACGTATTGAGGGCATTCTCTTTTGGAAGCAGATAATCCTGAAGTTTCTTATCATTAACTAGAACAAACCAGCTATTATCTCCAGAATTTGAGTACCCGTTTATCCCGTCAAGGGTAAGAAGGCCCATCTTTACAATCAGTTCATCCCCGACTTTATATGAGTCGATGATATCAGTTCCAGCAAGCGCCTGAATTACACCAAGCGGAGACATTGCCGGAACCTGATAGAGTTTCCCAGAAGTTGCTTTGATAGATACGATACCCTCTCCAGATGGGATTGAACCATCATAGATACCGACCTGATCCCCTGTCTGGGATGCAGATGACATCGTATCATCAGCTATCGTGAGTACTGGTATCGCAATACAACATATTAAGAGAAGAATGAGAATTACCCAATATGACCTGAGTGGTTTTCTTTGCATCAGACACACCTGATCCTGATCTTTTGATCAAGACCTGTGAAAAGTTAGGTCTCAAATGAGTATTAAGGGATCAGCAAAAAAATCTAAAGAACACCAATAAAGAAAACCATGTAATGAAGGGACATCATGTATATCCTCATCGCGACCATATTGATTCATCATGGAACATCTCACCGCTGATGAAGGAAGCCTGGCTCTCTCGTATGCACGCATGATTCTTGAGAATCATGTCCGGGGGACACCCTATACCGAGCCTTCCTGGCCATCTGCATTCTCACAGAAACGAGGGGTATTTGTAACGCTCACAAAACATGGGGATCTCAGGGGGTGTATCGGATTTCCATATGCTGTTCTTCCCCTTAAAGAGGCAATTCGTGATGCAGCCAGAAGTGCCGCGAGTGAAGATCCACGGTTTCCGCCAGTTCGCGGAGATGAGCTCACTGCCATTTCAGTTGAGGTGACAATCCTTACCGAACCAGAACTTCTAACCGTTCCCCCCCATGATCGGGAAAATGCAATTGTTATCGGAAGAGATGGCCTCATTATAAAAGGATATGGAAGATCAGGTCTATTGCTCCCTCAGGTCCCAGTAGAATGGGGGTGGGATATTCGCGAATTTCTGGATCATACCTGTATGAAAGCCGGTCTCCCTGCCAAGTCCTGGCTGGAGGCTGCTGTGCAGGTATTTACCTTTGAAGGACAGATATTTAACGAGAAATCAGACTAATGGCGCTTTCATTCGAGATTCTAGAAAAGGATATTGCCGGCAGAAACGGGCGGCTCACCGATGGGAAAAAGACTATACGGACACCAGCTCTTCTTCCGGTAATTAACCCGCATCTTCCCCTCATTACTCCTCGGGAGATGCAGGATATGGGTGTACAGGCACTGATCACCAATGCATATATCATCTCACGCAGTACCGAATTCAAAGAGCGTGCTCTTTCTGAAGGACTTCACCGGATGCTTGATTTTGACGGGCTGATCATGACAGATTCCGGTTCATTCCAGCTCTCGGTATATGGTGACATTGAGATAACAAACCAGCAGACAATTGAGTTTCAACAGGCTATCGGGAGCGATATTATCGTCCCGCTTGACATCCCGACCCATCCGGACTCAGATCGGGAGACAGTAGAACGTGAGCTGGCAATAACGCAGGCTAGGATTCGTGAGGCTATCGGATTTGCAGATCATGAGCATCATACGCTTGCCGGCCCGGTACAGGGCGGATTGTTTCCTGATCTTCGTGAACAAGCTGGCCGCGAAATATCAGATATGGGGCTCAAATTCTGCCCACTCGGAGCTGTCGTCCCGCTCCTGGAATCATACCGGTACAAAGATCTCGTACAGGTAGTGATGGCAGCAAAACGAGGCCTAAACCCGGGAATCTGTATTCACCTCTTTGGAGCCGGCCATCCTTCCATGTTTGCTTTAGCGGTAGCCATGGGATGTGATCTATTTGACTCTGCTGCATATGCTCTCTATGCTAAAGCTGACCGATACATGACAACTCATGGAAGTTATCACCTGGAGGAACTTTCGTATCTCCCCTGTGCTTGTCAGGTATGTAGTACTCATACCGCAGAATCACTCAAGAAATCTCCTGAGAAAGAGCGTCTTCTCGCCCTTCATAACCTTCATGTTACCCTGGCTGAAATTAACCGAATCCGTCAGGCAATTCGAGACGGAGTCCTCTGGGAACTCGTCGACGATAGATGCCGGGGTCATCCACAACTCCTGAGAGGGTACCGCGAACTCCTCACGTATGGGGATGAACTCGAAGCTCAGGACCGGGTATCAAAACGAAGATTCTTTTATCGGGGGAGTGAGAGTTGCCTCCGGACGGAGGTTATCAGATACCACAACATGATTCCCCGGTTTGAAGTTGGGAAGAGAGCGTTGATCACTTTTGATCAGAAACTGCACAAAGGATATGATGTAGTGTTCTTCTTTAAACCCCCATTCGGCCCATACCCGCCTGAACTTTCAGAGACGTTTCCGATAGGACAGAGCGAGATACCTGACTGGGACCGGGATATGGTCAAATCCGGGTGTATCGGGATTGATCGGTTAGTAAAAGCCAATCCGGATACTAAAATTGTTGTAAGATGCAGATCCTGCTGGAAGGATATTG
>JAZDKH010000434.1:0-4928 GCA_043803325.1 Methanobacteriota archaeon
GCTGACTCAACAACATCAACGATTGCCTGAGGGTGAGCATCCCGCATTGTTTTGATAATCTCATTAATATTGCACCCCCAAGGAATCCGCATATCCATATCAAGTACACACCGCTGGGCGATCACGTTCACCCGTTCACCACCCTGTATCATCCCAGGATTGTACATGACTCGGGAGAGGATCCGTTCCGCCTCATTAGCAGAAATTTCAATCAATCCTTCGAGGGCCCGGGTAGTAGAACTGACCGCTTTTTCAGTCAGTGGATCAAGTGGCCAGACACGTTCATGAAGTGTCTGACATGTTCCAAGAAACTGACAGGCCTGCATTATTGCAGAATTACCTTTTACCGGGTGTAATGATGCATGTCCAGCATCTCCGGAGAAGGTGATCCGGGTTCTGAGGACTCCTTTCTCTCCTACAATCGGGCATGTTGGTGGGCTCGGTTCGGCTATTATGGCATCACATGGTCGGATAATACCTTCGCCTACCAGTTGTTCCATCCCGAATTCTCCTTTCCCCTCTTCATCTGCGACAAATGCGATATCAACGCCGGGATCTCCATGCCCCTCAATAATCGATGCAAGAGCGGCCAGTAATGCAGCACACCCTCCTTTCATGTCAGTACTTCCCCGGCCAAGGACATACTCATCAGTGATCAGACCAGAATATGGGGAGGAGATCCAGCCTTCATCTAGTGCAGGAACAACATCTACATGTCCACAGAGCAGGAGTTTGCCCTGTGGTTTCGCAGAGAGAAGATTATGACGTCTGCCACGGGCCTCAACAACGGTATCAAGACCGATAGTATCGCAAAAATCCCTGATATAGGAGATCACCTCGTCGGTATAACCAGGAGGGTTTTCAGATCTGATCTTCACCAGATCAGAGCAGATCCTGACAACATCCGGAGTGACAGGGCTCATCAGCAGGACCTTACGAACTCATTCAGATACTCTGCCATTGATGACCCGTTGTACATTGCTGACAGGTATGACCGGTCAAACATCTCATCCACCATAATCTGAAGATGTTCCGGAGGGATAGGTCTGCGTTCATCAGGGTTGAAGATGATCCGGAATGACCGGTATGATGCCGGATCTGATGAGGAATATATCTTCTGAATAAAAAGAGGAAACTTCTCAAAATCGGTTGGATGGTTAATTTCAAGCCATTTGAGGAACGCAGGGAATACTTTCAACATTTTATCCTCTGCTTGATCAGCCCGGTGCTTGAGATATTCCCGGCTCATCAGGTTGCGGGGGGAGTCCGCATTGTAAGATAGCAGTGATATCGTATAGTCAAGGTGAGCCAGGGCATCAAAGTACCAGAATTTCAACACAGGATGAAAATCTGAGGTGTCTTCAAGTATTAGGGATTTATTATAGAGGGTACTGAGGACCCGGGCATACTCGTTCACTTCAAGCATGTAGAAAAGTGGGTGAGAGAAGATTAAATACGTCGCCGTCGTCAGGTATTGTACGGTTCACGAAGTCTAATAGCTTCCCTGAAGAGATCTTCAAGTTCTTCGCCTTTTTTGCCTTTGATATCTATATGGTTATCGTGTCTGAGGAGACATGGTTTTAACCTGCCATCAGAGGTTATTCTGAGCCGGTTACAATGTTTGCAGAATTCAGAATTATGTAATGGTCTGACAAACTCTATCTCTGCTCCATCATAACAGTATTTCTTACGGTGGTGCATCCTTCTGGTGATAACTCGTTTAGATGACGCTGCGATTATTTCTTCAAGATTGGAGAGATCTGCATGATACGGGCAATCCCCCATGTCCATCAACTCAATGATCTGGAGGACCATTTGACGGTCATCAGTCACCAGTTTGATAAAATCTGGGATCTCATCTTCATTGTATCCCTTCAGGAGAACCATATTAATCTTTATGGGGACAAGTCCGGCCTTTCTTGCCGCTTCTATTCCGGCAAGGGCATCATCAAGGCGATCTGATCCGGTGATCTTTTTATAGATTTCAGGCTTCAGACTGTCAAGGCTGATATTTACCCGTGAAAGGCCAGCCTTTCGCAGGTCCTCTGCAAGTGGACCAAGGAGTGTTCCGTTCGTTGTCATTGAGGACTCTATTCCTTCGGGAACAGATCTGATAACATCCACGATATCACTCCTCATCAGAGGTTCTCCTCCGGTAAATTTTACCGAACGAATGCCTAAACGCTGTGCTACTAGCAGAATCTCTCTGATGTCTTCAAGAGGCATCGCTTCTTCTGGTCTGCATTCTCCTTCACGGTGGCAGTATACACACCTGAGGTTACACGCCGAATTCAGACTGATTCGCAGGTTACTGACCGGCCGCTGAAAATTATCTCGAAGTGACATCTTCTTCCTGGCTGATCTCTTCCTGATTACCCAGGTTCACGTCTCCATCTTCTCTTCCAGCCTTGAAATTTCGTGCAATTATGTATAGTTCAGCACTTCCTTTCCTACTGGAGTTGGTCTTATGGGTGGTGACTTTGAAAAACTCTTTTTTAACCTTCTTGTATATCCATTGGAAGTCTTCACCCTGAAACGATTTCATCACAAGATTTCCTCCGGAACACAGAACCTGAACTGCAAAATTAAGTGCATGTTCATTCAGTTCAATAGCCCGCGCCTGATCATATGATTTGTGACCTGATAATTTCGGTGATGCATCGCATACAACCAGATTCACTTCAGGAGCGATTGCCTTGACCTTCGCCAGCATCTTTGGTTCAGTGTAATCCCCCACAAATAAGGTTACTCCTTCAAGAGGCTGAATTGAATTGAGATCGATACCTATGAGGGTGCCCGTGGTATGTTCTTTAAGGATCTGCAGCCAGCTTCCTGGAGCAGCTCCGAGATCAACTACATTATCTTCCGGCCGTAGAACCGGATTCCTGTTCAGAATTTCCTTCAGTTTGAATGCTGCCCGGGAACGGTATCCCTGCTGCATCGCTTTCAGATATACCTTATCCCTGCCCCATTGAGAACCCATAAGCCGCTCTTAATCACCTGATTACTCAAATATTATACAGACCAGCACTTATATGTGTGTTAAACTAATATTGTTACAGCAGTAGGGAGCTCAGATGCTGAAAGGAACGATAAACGCAGATACATTCAGGGATTCCATCGATGCCGTGGCTGCACTGGTAACCGAGTGCAGACTGCACTTCTCAGAACAGGAGGTGTGGATCCGGTCCGTCGATACCGCAAACGTTGCTATGGTCATCCTCACCCTCAAGCGGGGTGCGTTCAACACCTATGAGGCAACTGACGGAGAACTTGGGCTTGATATAACGAAGATCAAGAATATCTTCACTATGATGGGGAAGGCCAGTGAACTCAGCCTGGATTTTCCTGAAGGGGCAAATAGGATCGAGGTCAGGTTTGAGGGATATCATTACGCAATAACGCTCCTTGACACCAACACCATCAAGAAGGATCCCAATACTCCCGGTATTGAGCTCCCGGGAACCGTTGTAATACCTGGAGCTGATTTGTATAATACCATCAAATCAGTATCAGTAGTCTCTGATAAGATGTGGCTGGGTATAAATCCTGAGAAAAAGGTTTTTTACATCATTGCAGATAGTGACAGCGATCATATTGAACGTGAATTCACTGCTGAAGAGATGATCTCCTGCAACTTTGCTGAGGCCAGATCGCTCTTTTCGATAGATTATCTGAAAGATATGGGAAAAGTGATGTCTCATTCATCTGAGGTAACAATCCACATCGGAAATGACCACCCGGTCATGTTTTCATTTGATATTGCCGGAGGAAACGGCCATGTTGATTACTTGCTCGCCCCTCGTATAGAGGCAGACTGATGCATGGTATCTCTTGACCTGAGAGACCTTGCTAAATATCCTTTTTTAAAAGAAGCACAGGCGTTTGTCAGCGCACAAACTGCCTCACTTGAAAATTTTTTAGAGTTACCCTCTGGTCGTCTTGCGGTAAAAGAAGCTCTGGAAATAATAACCAGTTCACTCCGGTTTAATTTGAGGCAGCCTCCGACAGAAAACCCCGAAGTCCCATCCGACGCCTCGGCAGTAAAAATAATTATCTCTGCGTATCCGGTCAGCAGACTCCTGGTATCCTGCTCCGGAGATCGAGCTCTCATTGATCGTCTCTGCAGATACCAATCCTGGCGGGTTTTTCGCTTTCTACAGGAGGAAGATCCAGGAACAAAAGAGATCATTGCTGGGAGTCTTGGTCTTTCCGGAAGTTCAACACAGATACCGGTCATTCAATATATTGAGATTGTGTCGCGACTCCAGGAGAACAGATGGAGACTTGTGAACCGGGTTGTAAGAAAAGGGATTGTAACTATTCATCAGGATGAGATAGATGAGATTCTTCGGGAGAGACTACGGGTAGTAATGAGCCAGAACCTGCCTATGAAGGTTCCCCCTTCATTGTGTATCTCGCTTAAACCTGTACTTGAGAGGATTCAGGCGGTATTCCAGGAGCGGATGCTTGAAGAGTTTGGCACTGTTGAGGAGTCTGCTTTCCCCCCCTGTATACAGGCTATCATCCACGCGCTGATTGAGCGTACCCATCTGACCCACATGGGTAGGTTTGCGGTAACAGCGTTTATGCACAATATTGGTATGGAAAACACCAGGATTGTGGAGATATATGGGCATGTCCCTGATTTTGATCTCTCAAAGACAATGTACCAGGTTGATCATATATCCGGTCGGGGTGGAAGCGGGACTGAGTATGTTGCCCCGCTCTGTTCGACGATGCGAACGCATGGTCTCTGTGTTCGCCGGGATGCGCTCTGCGATACGATCACCCATCCTCTGACTTATTATAAGCAGAAGAAACGCAGGGTGAATACAGCGAAAAAGAAAGAAGAAAGGGAAAAAAACCAGTCAGGGGGAGGTGTTCCGAATCAGGTACCCCCCAGCGCTGATCACCGCGATGAACAA
>JAZDKH010000435.1:0-2510 GCA_043803325.1 Methanobacteriota archaeon
ACCCGGGGCGTTCCTACCTTCCGGATCTCCACATTTTCCGTGTCATCCTTTCCTTCAGGAACACTCTCATGAAGGATGTTAGGCAGACGCATCAGGTAGTTTCGAATCTGCGCAGAGAGCTCCTCCATCTCCGTTTCGTTCTCTTTTATCTGCTTTGGAAGATTCGAAGCCTCTGCCATCAGTGCTGATGCATCTTCACCTGCTTTTTTTGCCCGGTTGATATCGTATGATATTGAGTTGCGACGTCTCCGGAGCTCGTTGTTGTGTCCGATGAGTTCACGGTTTCGTGCATCTTTTGCCAGCAGGTCATCAACCCAGGGGCTCTTCTCAGTATCATTTCGTTTTTTCAGGTCTGCTTTTACTATCTCAGGACTCGCCCGGACAAATTTGATGTCAAGCATCTGACCCACCCGTACATGTACTCATATATATCTCCTGATTCCTATCAGTTAGTTCTCAAATTACATCACAATGATCCATACCAGGCACTATGAACCAGGATTTGGTTGAATTGCCTATGACTCGGATCAGACAACTGAACAGACCCATCGGTCATAGATAGGGTCCCGATCATTTTCCCGTATTTCAGGTTCTAATCCGGCCTCCTGGAGCCACCCCTTGATGAGTTCGACCTCTGGTTTTGTCCCTACTGTCAGTAGAATTTTATCAGATACTGTGCAGATGGCACTGATGATCTCTGCCCAGATATCCTGGTTAAATGGCTGAATCTCGCCGAACATAAATCCGAAAGCAAAGTCAATCTGGGTCGTGAGGTACTGCTCAAGCAGCGTTCCGTCGATCCACATCGTCCGTTCTGGTCTGAGTCGTCCGTCCTTAAGACCCCTGGCAAGGAGTGATTCATCGTTATCATAGGAGAGGGGATTGTGTCCGAGCTCTGTGAGCACACTGGATCCGATACCTGATCCGCAACAGCAGTCAAGGCAGAGGATATCTCGTTCATCTCCGATCACTGACTGAACCAGATCCCTGGTGATTGCAAGACGGGCCGGGTTGAGATCATTTTGCGCCACTATACTGGTGCTGAGCAGGGCATCGGAATAGTACTCTCTCACTCCATCTTCAAATTGATCCCTTGGGATCTGATATACCTCACCATCCATATCCTCAAACCGTGATATCAGGGTTTCTGAAGGGCTCCTGAGATGGAAGCACGAGGCATGTATGAGACCCGCAGGTGATTCCACCGCGAGGCTGAGTACCTCGTCATCCTCATCGATCAGGATTCTGCTTTGATTACCAGGGATTCGGAGGAGGAGTTCATCCATCTCGGTATAACACAGGTCAGAGAAGAGTGGCTCGACGAGCCTGACATCATCTGCCTCAAAAAATTCACTCAATTGCATGCTGCAGCTCCATCTATCTGCTCAGATATCCGGGTTCTCGGTGAAAAGAGTTATCGATACCGTAATGACGCGTAGGTAAAAAAAAGGATCAGAATTACTTCTGGATCTTAGGGAGTTCAACTTTGGTCTTGATGATCTCGATTCTGCGGATTGGATAGAGTTCCTTAACCTTCCGGAAGGTATCCTTGGAGATCTCGCCACTGATAATCGCGTTTACAAACACCCCAAGTTCATTCTCCGTCCCAAACTTAACCACGTCTTCGGAGATGACTTTGCGGATGAGGTGTTGCTGGCTCTGGTCTGCCCGGGTGAGGGTGAAACAGGTGACAGTTGCCCGAACTTTTCTCCCATCCTTGCTAACAAAGTTGACAATACTCTCGATCCGTGAGGTGCGACGTTTGACCAGGGATCTGATGTAATCTCTGGCGACTTCGTGCCCGATAAAGGAGGTGTACGCAGCGTCTCCGGCGACCTCATTGATCGAGAACTTCATCTTTACGTTCTGCTTGGCGTAGTCGTTCACGAGTTCTGAGAGTGGTGCGGTCATAACCCGACCGATAAGCTTGGCGGGGTCATCAGTGACGGTTTCACCGAGGTAGACCTTACCAACGTTCTCCGGGCTGTATACCTTATACCAGGACTTCGCCTTCCATCCTTCAATTTTTCTTCCTATTTTCTTCTTTGCTGCCATAACTTCACTTCTGTGTGTTGGGGTAACATTTCTGATCGCTCCGATCGGTCTCCTGATCGGTTCTGGTCAGAACTTCTCTGCATAGCTCCTCTGCTACGGTGATATTTGTGAGATAATCGTCCATTGATGCGATCACTGATCGGATACGGGTACTGGTGATGGTTGTTTCAACCATTCCCACCCCTTCACATTCCACTGCTCTGGTTTCCATCTCCCTGAGGTTGTCTGCGGCTACTGCTGCAGCGACATATTCTGGTGATAGATGGGTGGTTCTGATGACCCCCGTGATATTCATGCGTACACCTGGGTTATGCCAGCGATGAACCGGGATACATGCTCACATGCGACCATCGCTCCGGCACGGGTGGTGTGGCCTCCCCCGAATCCTCCACAATCTTCTGCCAGGGTGTGGACCAGGGCTCCAAGATCATTCCCTGCCTTATCAAAATGTGGCT
>JAZDKH010000436.1:0-2599 GCA_043803325.1 Methanobacteriota archaeon
GAATTTGTTGAAAAAAAGGTAGTTATTATTATTGAATGTTTTAAAAGATTCCAAGAAAAAGAAACCTCCCACTGTCCAGATATAAAGAATATCGTATCATATAATGATTTTTTCTCTACTATCATTGACTCAGATACCTTATTCCCACCATCATTTTATTCTCAAATTGTTGGAACATGGAAACCATGGGTATATTTGATATTAATCTCATCTTTTCTTGCTATTTGGGTAACGGTTTTTCTTATAACCGGTATTTTTAACGTTTTATTAATATTCTTCTCCGGGTTACTAATCTACCTAATTTTTTGTATATTATTTGTAATTACCTTAACTATTCTGTTCATAATCCACCTATTGTTTTTTTAATTCTCAAAATCACATTTTATCAAAAATATATTAACAAACCAGTGATCCCACCAAAATCCCAATAATTTTTCTCCTCCTCCCCTCCCTTGTCTCCGCCGATCTCACCATCCACTATATCGATGTCGGCCAGGGAGATTCAGCCCTCATCCAGTCCGGAGGTAAATCCCTCCTTATCGATGCTGGTTCATATGACATTGGAGACGCCGTTCTCTCCGTTCTCCGCAAAGCAGGGGTAAAGAAACTCGATGTAGTTGTCGCCAGTCACCCCCATTCGGATCAGATCGGCGGAATGCTTAATGTGATCAAAGCCTACCCTCCGGATCTCTATGTTGATAACGGCGAAGTCTATGACAACCCCTCATACGAACCACTCATACAATACCTGGTCACCAAAAAGATCCCGTATGCCGTGGGAAAGACCGGAAAGACCATCCCGTTTGCTGATGGCGTATCAGTCTCTATCACCCACCCATCAGAGAACGGGAATGAATTAAACGAAAACTCGCTTGCTCTTCTCATCACCTACGGATCAGATCGGTTCTTCTTCCCGGGCGATTGCGAAACCTGTGACGCCGATGCAGATGTCGTGAAACTCGTCATCATGGATCAAAGGGTTCAGCGACAAGGGCACTCCTTTCCGGGACAAAACCCAAAGCAGTGATTATCTCACTCGTTAATCTGCTCAAATCCTCACGGAAAAGAAACGCACATGAACCGCAACGCAGTTCACACCCGAAACCATGAAAATCTTGGCGGTTGATCGGGTACTGTGGGTAGCAAGACTGTTACTTTCTGAAATGATGATCTCGAAAAAGAAACGATAGATGAGATGATTCACAGTTCGTTTACCGGTGATCTCCTAACCCGACCTGCCATCCTATCCTCATTTATCGAAGCGGTCAGGAGTCATAATCCGGTTTGTTCTTTCCGTGTTATCAGTTGTTTTGTCCGCTTTCTTCGGAAGAGATCCTCCCTCTCCCGTTCCTCAAGCCGAATCTCAATATATCGCCTCGTTTTCTCAAGGTCAGGAATGATCAGATATTTGAGAGCATTTACCCGTCTTCGGGTACTGAGAATCTCCATCGATATCCGATCTGCTTTTCCTTCAAGCGTTGCGAAATGCACGAGATGATGGAGCAGACGTTCATATCCCATGGCTGCAACATCTACCTGGGCAGAGTTTCCTACTAAACTGTATCCCCGCGTTCCTCTGATCATCTCTTCAGTAAATGCGATATCAACCACTTTTACTCCCATCACTTGTTCAGGAGTTATGATAAGATCAGGAACACGGGATATCCCTGCTGCAATCTCTTCAAGACTTCTCCATCCAGAGATCATTCCAGCAATCAATAGGGCTGAAGATGCCTGTTTTTCCTGATCCTGAATGAGTGGGGAAATCTTTTCTATCTCCTGCTCAATCCGGCTATGTTCAAGGATAAGGGCATCCAGTTTTTCCTCTAATAAATCACTCCCCTTCTCAGCTATCATCACCCGTCGCCTGAGCTTGAGGAGTTCGATCCGGGTTGGTCGGACCTGTGTCAGAGTTCGTTTTGGCATAGAGCTCTCATGATTGATAGTATTCGTCGATGAACGCAGGATCGATACGCTTCAGTTCATCCTTTGGTAGCCCGGAGAGGAGTTTCCATCCAAGATTCAGGGTCTCTTCAAATGAGCGGTCTTCATCAGGTCCCTGCATGATGAACTCATGCTCATACCGGTAACAGAACTGAATATACTGCTTATCAAGGGGAGTGAGAGCTTCTTCTCCCATCACGGCAACAAGCCCTTTCAGCCTGATCCCCCGTGCATATGCAGAATAGAGCTGATTTTTCAGATCCCCATGATCCTTCCTTGTTCTTCCTTCACCGATCCCTCCCTGCATCAGTCGGGAGAGACAGGGAAGTACATCAACCGGAGGGTAGATACCGAGACGATGGAGTTCACGGGAGAGGACAATCTGCCCTTCGGTAATGTATCCCGTCAGGTCAGGGATTGGATGAGTGATATCATCATCCGGCATCGTAAGAATTGGGATCTGGGTTATTGATCCTTTTTTCCCGGTAATCCTCCCTGCACGTTCAAAAAGTGAGGCAAGATCCGTGTAGAGATAGCCCGGATACCCCCTTCTCCCTGGCACCTCCTCCCTTGCTGCAGCGATCTCCCGGAGTGCTTCACAATAATTGGTCATATCAGTCATAATGACCAGTACATGCATTCCTTTATCAAAAGC
>JAZDKH010000437.1:0-2325 GCA_043803325.1 Methanobacteriota archaeon
AGGTATGGCAGGAAAGAGTTCATGATCTTCGGACTCGTGCTCTGTATACCCCCGTTTGGCATCTTCATGCTGACGGGCGGAATCCTGTCAATCATTGGCCTTATCCTCTTCGGGTTCTTCCTCTGGTCCACCTTTGCAGTCGCCGTTGCCATGTCCCACGAACTCCTGCCTGGCAACGTGGGACTTGCCTCTGGCATCATGCTCGGGCTAGCTATCGGCTTTGGGGGTCTCGGTGTGGCAGTCAACGGGATCATCGCTGACCATTATTCACTGGCTGCAGCACTTGGGACAATTCCCATTCCGATTGCGGGTGCTATTCTCCTGATGTGCGTGCTTCCCTACCCGTGGAAGACGCTCCGTCAGAGACACATTACCATACAACAACAATAAAACCCGGTATCCTTATATGGTCGGATTCAGAAATGAGATCATTGAGGTTTGATTATGGATAAGACAGGGATTGTTGCATTAATCATCGGTATTGTATTGTGTGCAGTTGGAGGCTACGCGATCTGGGCATTTCTGCCCGAGGTCATTATTGCCGTGAAAGGGCTCGTTGGGATTGTAGTAGTCTGTATTGGACTCATGCTGATCCTCTTTGGCATACTGATTGTCAAGGACTGATACCCGGGAATTCCTGTACCACCCATCTCAATGACCTTGTGGTATGTTAATTGGTGAGAGAGGTTCTCCTGGTGCCAATGGATATGCGGACTGAATCCATTTTATTCCGGGAGAATGATTCATACTCCTTCCGGAGAAAAATCCCGGCAGCGATGGTATCCTGCGATCCAGGGCAATATTTGCATTACTTTTTTATTTCCCCTCTAAATGGAAAAGGTGGAGCATGCGGTGAAATATCGGGGTCATGAAAATTGCAACCGAAAAGATCAGGATAAATCCACAGTACATTGCATAAAAACCCGCAAATATCTTTCCTTTGTCGGTAGACAGATAGCTGACCTGTCCCATTCCCCCCATGAGCATCGCAGCATTGAGGAATGCATCGACAAGGTTCATGCCCTCAAATATCTGGTACCCCAGAATACCTATAACGAGAGAGAACAGGATAATTCCCAGGGACAGAAGCCCGAATGCGATAAGGCGTTTATAAAATCCCGCCAGGGGCTGAAGTTTTTCTTCACGATGTTCAAGCTGTTCCAGCAACATATCATTACCATCAGATATGGCTGATTAAATTCATTTTGCCATGTCAGATAACCTGTCCAGACATCAATACACTGTTCCCACAGGATCAAAAACTGTCTGTACCGTTTTTACCTGGAGTTTGATGAGACGGTTGATATGAATGATGAATGAAAACAAATCCGGGAAGTGTCTAAAAGAGGATTGCAGAAAAATGTAACGGGTTTAAGGTAACAAATGGTGTTATTATACCTTGACAACAAGGCACTGGGAGCCAGCGGTTTCGAGCACCGGGTCCCTCTTATCTGCAAAAAAGTCATCAAATGCCTTTTTTACACCGGGCGCAGTGACATAATCATGGGAGAGGATGATACCTCCGGGGGTCATCCGGGAGTAGAAGAACTCCAGGCACATCTTTGTACTCTCGTACGTATCAACATCGAGATTCACCATCGAGAAGGTCTTATCCTTGACCGGGTCTGATGTGCCGGGGAAGATCCCTTTATAGAAAAACACATTGCTGTTATCTTTGAGGTATTCTTTTACCGAATCATATGAAGCGGCAAATTTTCCTTCATAAAACGGCCAGACCATATCGATCTCTTCCACCTTTGGCAATCCTTCGAAGGTATCAAAGAGATGAAGGAATTTGTCACCCTTCGCTGCACAGATGATCTTTGCCGAACCGCCTTTGTACACGCCGACTTCTGCGATATCGCCCGGCACTTTCTGTGTCCGTTTCACGATCATATAGATATGATATGCCTCAATGTCTTCAAGCAGCAGTTCGGTTTCGGACCGGATTTTCTTTAAGATCCTTGCAAACTCCTTGCGCTCCGAACAGCCATAGTGAGAGAACCTGCCCCGGTTGGCAATATCGTTTCCCATAAAGGGTTCAAAAAAAACGAATTTGCGGAATTTCAGAATATACCTGCTCGGGACAATAGAATCCACTGCACTGAACAGGTTCTTCTTTGGAAGGAGGCTCATGTCTGTATAAATTGGTTTTCCTGAAATTTATAGTGTTTTATAAGCGAAACACCCGGGTGTGTTCAACAGAAAAAAAGAAGAGAGATTCCATCGGTTGATCGCGATCGCATTTATCGTTCCTGACGCTTCACGCGTGAGTGCATCAGTGCGGAGTATGGGATTCGGATATGCCCGGTTACAGGTTAGGGG
>JAZDKH010000438.1:0-3515 GCA_043803325.1 Methanobacteriota archaeon
TGAACTGAACTTTCAGTGGGGGGGTCCCTTCTGTCATATCTGACAAAAAATCAGCTCTGAGAAGTTGCACTGATGGATCTATCGGGTATGCAAGGTGTGCAACGGTCGCAATGGATGCCTTGACAAAATTCGTATAGTATTCCATGTCAAGAGATTGTCGGCGATCATTTTGTGTATGATAAAACGGAGTTTCATCATTGATATCTTCTATAGCCATGACTGCCGGAAACCCACGATACCAGAAAGAGTCATGGTCACTGTATGGGTTGCCATCTGAATGAATGACAGGTGTCAGATTTGAACGAAGCCCATAGAGGTCAACACTCTTGTTAAATGTCCTGGCAATACGCATATCTGAAAAATATCCCGGATTGTTCTTAGGACGGGTATGTATATCTAGAACTGGGCCATCGGTTTTATTATAAGCAATCATGTCCAGATTAAGGACCGCAATAATCTTCTCACCTTTCCCAGCTGCGTCATTTGCATAGGCCATACTCCCGAGAAGGCCCTGTTCTTCCCCAGTAAAGAGAACAAATATAATTGTCCGTTCAAACTGATAATGGTTCAAAATATCAGCGATGGAGAGAATCGCCACTGATCCGCTGGCATCGTCATCAGCTCCAGGTGCATTACCAGAATCAGTAAAACTATCTAAGTGTGCAGTTAGGAGGATAATTTCGTCCGATCTCGAGGTTCCATTTTTTACCCCTATCACGTTTCTACAAGAGTATCCCCATAACGTCCAATCGGTGAATGAGACGGACATATTCAGTCTGTGGAGAGAATCATATGCATACTGAGTAACGGTGTCTATAGGTTCACCCGAGTCAGTTAACCGCGTCAGAATTGTGTAATTCATACCTCTAACGACGAGTGGCTGTTCACCACTGAATGAGCCAATGACTTCATACAGAACATCTCGACTGATCCTGGAGGTCATATCGGCAATCCTGGGATCGTAGGTGATCTCTGGTTCTTCTTCTAATGTTGTTGTCGCTGTCTTTTGGATAACCATTGGATTAGTATTGAGCCACCTAATCTCAAGACCAGCTGAGAGAAGTGTTGGTGTGGCATTGGGATCTGTCTTCAAAATGATATTCTTTCCATCATCGAAGAGGATAGTGGCGACACCGGCGATATTCTGCGATGTCTGATTGGTATACCGGGAAGCGATAGCGTAAGTTCCTCCCCTGGCATCTGGGTCAAGGATGGTGTAAGAATATCCTGAAGAATTGAGCAGAACTGGGGATGCTTTCACTAACACGTAATCATAATTATCCACATCAAGGAGATGAGCAAATATTGGTAGATTGATCAGGGAAATACTGGAATTAACCCAGATCCGTACCAAATATTCCTCATTTTCTGGATTGATTCCTTTAAAATCCTGGGTTGTCAGGTTTTTCTCATGAGCTGGTTGGGATATCAAAGAAGAATTAAAATATTCTGGATAAGTATATATAATGAGATCAGATAGACCTGCAGGGACGAGCGAGATAAAAACAAGGATAAGAATACAGATTCCTCCATATAATCTTCGTAAATCTATTTTCATATATGTATAAAATACTCTTCTTAATTTAAAAATATGAGTTGCTATTCGATACATTTGTGGTGCTTGCGACCTTATCATAGAAGTGTTCAATTCTGATATTCAGTCAGGGAAGATCAGAGATATCTTCATTGTCAAGTCCAGGCAAAAACGTAAAACCCAAAACTTATTCTTCAAGGTGAGGCCTATGTATCAGGATTAAAAAGTAAATAGTATTTATTAACTTCTTAACTCATTCTCCTATAAAAATATGGTTATAAATCTATAAGGACAAGTTTAAATACAAGAATTCCTGATTAGTGGTATGGGAACAGCGATAAAAATAGGAATATTTTTTGCAGTATTTCTTATCGTAGGGATCGCAGGAGCATATCCGATAGATTCTAAGGTAGTAACCACCGTTGATCGAACAGTACTACCTGTAGCCGTGCCTTCTTCCTCGCCTGCGATTCTCCCATATGAGGTTGCCAACTATTCAGAGAATGGATATGGGATCTGGAAATTTGGTGAGGGACTTGGTTATGAAAAAAGAATCGATCTCTTGTCCTCTGCAGATACCAATACATCTGCTGAAAAAACGGCAAAACTACTCCGTTTCTTCGATATGACCGATGTGCATATATCAGATAAAGAGACTCCTACCCAAGCGATCTACTATGGATATATGGGTGGACAATCGTCGGGATATTCACCAGTTATGCTTTCAACCACACAGGTTCTCGATGCTGCAGTCCAGACAATGAACGCTCTTCACAAAGAAGAACCGTTTGATTTTGGAATTGCCCTGGGTGATGCAGCAAACGACGAACAATATAATGAAATCAGGTGGTACATAGATGTCCTTGATGGCAAGACAATAAACCCTGATTCAGGTGTGAAAGATGATCCTGTTCCCGGACCCCTGAATGATTATCAGGATGTCTACAAGGCGGCAGGCCTGAATAAGTCGATAAAATGGTACCAGGTTCTGGGTAACCACGACCATAACTGGATAGGAATGAACCCACCTGATGATTATCTGAGATCAAACTATACCGGTGAATATATCCTCAATATGGGAAATGTCTTCACCGATCCACTCGGCATTGAGAGTCGCGGGTTCTATATGGGTGCGATCGATGGCCGGACCGTGAATGGAGACATAATTGGAGTTGGAAATGTATCGGATTTCGAAACGCCTCCAAAAATCCCGGCGGCAGATCCGAAACGTCATGTAATTACGGTACCTGAATGGATGGGTGAATTTTTCAATACATCTTCAAGTCCCAGGGGACACGGATTCAACCAATCTGATGCAGAAGCAGGTATCGCCTATTATTCATTTGAACCGAGATCAGACATTCCAATCAAGGTCATCGTGCTTGATGACACCCAGCCCGCGACCGATGCTAATGATGGTGGATATGGGCATGGATCACTTGACACCAAGCAGTTTGACTGGCTGGTACACGAACTTGATCAGGGTCAGGCTGAAGGAAAACTCATGATCATCGCTGCTCACATACCTATTGGCATTGAAGCGACGGGTTCTTCCCTTGATCAATATACAGCCTGGAGCTCAGTTTCAGAGATATCTGATAAACAGATCCTTGCCAAACTTCACGAGTATCCGAATCTTCTCCTCTGGATTGCAGGGCATCGGCATGTCAATGCCATTACTCCACAACTATCCCCTGATCCGGAGAAACCTGAACTCGGATTCTGGGAGGTTGAGACTTCATCATTACGAGATTTCCCTCAGCAATTCCGGACGTTTGACATCGTCCGCAATAGTGACAATACGATCTCTATCTTTGCAACCGATGTAGATCCGGCTATCAAAGAGGGAACAATTGCAGCACAGTCGCGATCGTATGGAGTCGCGGTTGAGCAGATATTCAACACGACACTCCCGTATCTACCAACTGGTTCATACAACGCAGAACTTGTCAAACAACTGACGCCGGAGATGCAGGAGAGT
>JAZDKH010000439.1:0-13201 GCA_043803325.1 Methanobacteriota archaeon
AGTATCTCCTATATATCTTCTTTAGCAGTTATTAGCCCGTTCTTCACTGTTTAACAAGTGACCGGTAATCGAGGTTATTCTGTATTGCAAAATCTTTCGCAAATGGTGTTAATGCCCGGTCAAAAACATCACTTTTTCCGATATACCCAGCGATAATTTTTTCGGGTTATCTGTTTACATTCATACTTACCCCAAAATATAGAAAATTCAAACAGGAAATTTTTACAGGTCATTTAAGACTTCTACACCTGGACGAGACGCTTCGAAAAAGGTACCGAATATTAGATGAAATAATCGGTTTGAATATCTGCTAAAAAGGAGGAGTTTTGGTTAAAGGCGTAATCCGGATTTGTACCCAAACGTCTTCTGGAAGTTTTTAATCCCACCATAGACTTCAGTTACGTCTTTCCAATCATTTGTTGCTGCTGTCTTATTCCAGTTTTCAGTTGAGTTATCTCTGCCTTCCATAATGCTGCCGGCAAATACTGTCTTCACGATTCCATCAACATGGTCACTTCCTGAGCTGGTATCAGGAGTCACGGCAATCTGGTAGTTCAGCTCTGCAGGAACATCCGCACTTGCTGCAACCGCCCGAACCTGTCCTCTGGTAGAGATCTGAGCACTGTTCATGTTTGTCAGACTACTCTTGGCAGAAACAATGTTACAGAACGATGGTAGAACCGTTTGAGCTCCCTGTCCGAAGACACACTTTATATTGCCGTCAGAGTCTGCAGCACTTCCTGCAACTGAAAGGGTGTACTCTTCTTCAGCTAACATATGGGATCCCTCAATGCTGGTATAAGTCAGAACTTTCTCAGTTTCCAGGTTGTACCCACCTCTGGTCTGATCCCCTGAGTCAAAGTCGACATTCTTGTTCAGGATGGTGTGTCCGCCATTGGTCATGTAATTATCCCGATAACTGAGATCAGCGAGTGATTGCTGTGTCCCAAGCATCCCGGTTGGAATTGAGCCCGGCGATGCAATAACCCAGGAGAATTGAGTACTGTCTTCGACAAAGCCAATAACATCGATGACAGTACTGATGGAGATCTGCTGATTCTCAGGGGTCTGGTTAGGTAGCCAATCTGCTGACGCAACCCCGATCATCAATGCAAGGGAAAATATCCCGATCCATGATATATTTCGCATTTATTTCTTGCCTCTGGTTGTGTCCTCATGGCGATGTAGCACCTATATACTCAGGGGAGTCTCTTCAAAAGGTTTCCTATATAACAGAAGGAACCTTATCAGGTTCCTTCCGGTATATTTTCACTTTTGGAATGAATACATGTATCGTCCAGGTCAAGGAGAGATTATCTCAATCAAGCCCACATAAGAGACCCCAGCCGGTCTCTTCTGGAGAGCTTCTGATTATCTCTTCTTGTGAGGGTAGATCCATATCGTTGATCAGAACCCGGGTATTCAAGTGAATGACATCCATCTTTTCTCCTCTGAACTATGAGACCGGTGACTGACCCCAGGTTACCTATGGATTTATAAGTAATATTATTCACGTATCATTTTTTGAAACAAAGACACCACCCATGAGGGGAAGGGGATATTGTAACCAAAATTGCAAGGAACAATCACGTTTATATCTGCTTGCACAGAGGTGATAATTGGAGTAACCGGTACTTTGGGAGATTGAGTGGCTTCCTTGGTGAAAATGATCTACTCACCTCCGTTTGGAACCTGTTAACCAGCATCGAACTATGCCACAAGAGATACATTAGAGAGATCTCATAGGGAGTTTGAGATCGGAGACCTGTCATCCGCAAGGAAAAGACCCGCGATGTGACCGAACAGTATATATTTTCCTGATTCAGGTTCACATAGAGGTTCTTTTTTCGATTCTTTTAGGTAAAATTGGCGTACCAGCCGATATCAATTCAGTACAATCTCCTTTTTTCATTGTTTCTTGGCATACTATGGTTGTGCCAATCCTGCAATTAATTACGTTATTACGAGAACCCGGAACATTCTTCTCTGAATTATAGATGTTTTCAATATTTGTTTCATAATCTGATTTTCCAGCAACAGTTGATACAGTTCAGATTCATTCTATACATATCGACTAAGGGTAATAGGATGAAAGAATCGTTAACCTTGTGGGAAATATCGTCTCTTGCCGAGACAATCCCTGGGGAGAATCAATAGATCATTATCCTTGGAGAGTCGCAGATCTTAGGATTATATTACATGGGAAGATCTGATGTTGCAATTATCCAAAAGCCTGGGTATGATGAACAGAGGATGAAATGTGTGGTACGATTGTATTACCTGACTATCTTTGATAATCGGAAGTATATGAGAAACGAGAGAGATCCACACACATAGTAAGGAGTTTAATCATGGTACTATTGAAGAAACGCGATGGGCGAAAAGAACCTTTTGTCCCTGAAAAGATTGTACTGAGCGTATTAAAGTCTGGTGCACCCCCTGAGATTGCACGAATGATTGCTTTTGAGATTGAAAAAAATGTTGTAGATGGGGGAGATACCCAGGAGATCAAAAGGAGTGTCCTTGCCATGCTCAGTACAAAAAATCCTGAATGGGAACGATGCTCGGTACTCCATGACGCCACAGTGAAAAAAACATTTCAGATAGAGAGAGATTCTGATGCAATAACCCTTTTCAGGCAGATAATATGGGGTGAACGGATTGGATATTTCCCCTGTCTGAATTGATGAGCGAATATCTCATATCCCCATAGGTTGTATCTCTGTTCTCATCACGGTTCATCTCTCAAAAAAGGGAGGATACAACCCTACCATTATTATCAGTCTGGGTAAAGTATCAAACCGGGGCTACATCATTCAGATTAGTGAATTAATCCAGTGATTGCCGGAGCTCCTGTAGTGCCTCCTTCAACTCCTCATTCTGAATCTCCAGCTCAATCTGATGCACCTCGAGTTCATGGATGATCTCTTCAGGAGTTTGTCCGGATACATCCTGAGATTCTTCAGGAGTTTTGGCCAGGTACCCTTTTGCAGCGGCCCGTAACCACCCCCTGACCCCGGATAGTCTCTGATTTTCCTGTATAATGCCCATAATTCCCCCTTGTTTCGTCCATCACTCAGAATTTCTAAATACTCAAATCCTCACCTATCAGGAAAGAAAGCCGTGCTCACCATCCCAGGCTGTTCCTCCTTTGATCAATAAGCCATCCACTCCGGTTGTATTACCGGGAATCTGAGTTTATTGTTTTTAATCGACGACAACCGATCCTCCTGAATCACGGAGTATACCCCCTCCTGGTTCCCGGCTTCTTTCTGGTTTTCTGGCTCACCGGACGATTGACACCAGGCATGCCATGTCAGGGCTCTTTTGATGGTAACAATGAGTTTCTCTTCATCCACAGGTTTTGTCAAAAATCCGTATGGCAGAATATTTTTTGATCGGATTACCAGTTCTTCATCGACCAAGGGAGTCAGATATATGATGGGAAGAACGGTTCGGGACAGGATCTCGGTAGCGGTCATTAGTCCGTCCAGTGGTCCTTTCAACATAATATCCATCAGAATAAGATCCAGGGAGACATGGTCTACTATTGAGATAGCACTCTCTCCTGATGATACAATATCAACAACCGTGTACCCGTTTAGGGCAAGGGTATCTGCCAGTTGTGAAGCAGTATACAGATCTTCCTCAATGATCATAATCTTTTCATCTGTCATATCTCGTATCTCCTGAGTCGAGTGGTACACAGATGATCCATATTTGTTCACATCCTCCCCGGAGCAATAGGGAAGGTCCTTGGCTGGTTATTGCAATTATTTGTATCATATCTTCTCCTCAGTACGCTGGAATCTATGCAGAAGATTCACCCCTGATTCGTAACTGATTAAAAAGAATATATAAATACTCGTGGTCGAGAGTCAATTTTTGAAACAAAAAAGGAAACATTCCGATATCTTAAAAAAATACTGCAATTAAAAAATGCAATTGAGCAATACAGATATATGAAATCATAAGGATAGGTCTACTACCTAGTCATACTCATATTCAATATATCTTAACAATATCGACAGAATCCAGAAATAGGGTGCATATATGAGAAAAACAGATGGTACCGGGTGTACCCGGGTTAATTGATCATATACACGAAGACTGATTTCAAGGGTTTATGATAATGCTGGAGGATAAGGGGGCCATATACATGAAAATACTCGTTTTTTCTCTGGACAACCATCGGTATGCTATGCCTCTTTCCACAGCAGAGCGGGTAATTCGTATGGTTGAGATCACCCCTCTTCCGAAGGCTCCAGATAGTGTGCTTGGAATCATTAACATGCATGGGAAGATCATCCCGGTTTATAATATCCGTCAGCGGTTTGATCTTCCTGAACGTGAGATCGAGATACATGATCAACTCATCATTGCTCATACCACCAGTCAAAAAGTGGCCATGGCGGTTGAAACGGTGGAGGGAATAATCGAGCTTTCAGACCAGTCAGTACCGATAGCAGAGTTCCTTCCTTCGATACCATACGTCAATCATGTTGTAAAATTGCCGGATGGGATGATTCTGGTCATTGATATTGACGGTTTTCTCTCTTTACCTGAAGAGGAATTTCTGCTTGCGGCTATTTCCCAGGGAAGTGAATATCATGAGTGATCCGGCTCTCACCAATATCGAACTTGCGAGACTGAGTACATTTGTACAAGAACGTATCGGGTTATATTTCCCTCCGGAGAAATATGATGATTTACGAAGAAGTATTGCATTAATTTCTTCTGAACGGGGGTTTATAAGTCAATCAGCATGTCTTGCATGGATTCTGTCAACGCATCTGGACCGGTCCCTCATTGAGATGCTTAGTGCATCACTCACCGTGGGTGAAACCTATTTTTTTCGTGAACCAGATGTTTTTCAAGTATTCGAAGATCAGATTCTTCCCACTCTCATCTCAAAACGCTGGAAACAGGGACGGATTCTTCGAATATGGAGTGCTGCCTGCAGCACTGGAGAAGAAGCGTATACCCTCGCCATACTGGTGTCTAAAATAGTTCCAGAGATCGATACATGGTCAATTACCATACTTGGTACAGATATCAATCCGCAGGCAATAAAAACAGCAGAGACTGGTATCTATCGCGAATGGTCATTCAGATCCATACCATCGTCGATAAAAGATCGGTTCTTTCAGAGACTGAGTGATGGTAGGTATCAGATAGGAGATACTATCAGAAATCTTGTCACCTTCTCGTATCTAAATCTCGGAGAGGATACGTATCCATCTCTCCTCACCAATACTAACGCTATGGACCTCATTTTTTGCCGCAATGTTCTCATGTATTTCTCAAAAGAGACCATTCAGGAGACAATAGATAAACTACAAAAATGCCTTGTGCCAGATGGCAGAATGATTACCAGCATGACAGAGACAATGCTGGTTCAGAATAAACACCTGGCACCAGATGTTACCAATGGGTTTACCACGTACCAAAAAGTGGATATGCCGGAATCCGGCATTGTTGCAGTTCCCCCTATGTCTGTTTTACTATCATCCCGTGATGTAAGAGATCTGAACTCTGGGCAACCCATGGAGAGAGGAGAGCCTGATCCAATTGTACCCGTGCAAGGTAGCGATGCCTATTCAGATATCCCAACCGCAGAAAAAATAGACGAGTATAGCACTGCAACCCGGTTGTTTGAATCAGGAGACTATACAACCGCAGAAAGAACTCTCATGCCCTTCATCGCTCAGAACCCTGCTGATCACCGGTCTATGGCTCTCATGGCACAGATTCTGGCTAACCAGGGAGATCTTCCCGGAGCACATGCATGGTGCGATAAAGCAATAATTCTTGATAAATTAAACCCATTCTACCACCACATCCTCGCAATAATTCTTCAGGAGAAAGGTGAGGTTGAGGCGGCAACCAAAGAGCTGCGTCGGGTACTTTATGCAGATCCCTCATATATCCCTGCTCATTTCACCCTTGCCCATCTGAAACATCGTCAGGGGAAGGAGAAGGAGTCAGAAGTGCATGTCCAGAATATCCGCGAGCTGCTCCGTAATTTGAGGCCGGACGAGATAATCCCGGGGACCGGAGGAATGAGTGCCGGTTATCTTGAACAAAACATGCGAATAATCATCGAAGAGGAACACTACTCATGACAAAAAAGGCTCAACTTCAGGAGGAGAGAAAAAGGGAGTCCATAAACTGGGATAATGTACATCGCAGACTTGGATCAATGGAGAACGTAATCGAGCATATCCGGACCCCGGAACCGGCAAAGAGGGTACAGATTCTCCGGAACCGGGCAAAATTGCTTTCTTTGGAAGAGATACCAGACGGAAAAGAAGAGCATTTCTCAGCCCTGGAATTTCTGCTAGCATATGAGCATTATGCGATAGAGATAACTCAGGTAAAAGAAGTACTCAGACTCCGGGAACTCACCCTTCTCCCGGGTTCTCCTCCTTTTGTGCTTGGAATTATCAACATCAGGGGAGAGATCTTCTCGATCATTGATCTAAAAAAAGTGTTAAAACTGCCAGACCGTGGTCTCCCTGAGTTCAATACGGTCATTGTCATGCGGGATGCTACTCGGAAGTTCGGTTTCGTCGTTGATTCTGCAATTGGTATCAGGCAGATCTCGCATTCGGATCTGATGCTACCGCCAGAAATGCTCACCGGGAGCCGGATTGGGTATGTAATGGGAGTAACGTCACAGCCGCTGATTGTTCTTGATGGGGGAAAGATCCTTGCTGATCGGAATCTTATCGTGAATGAGTAGAAGTCACAAGAAAAATGAGGGAGAATAAACAATGAAAAAATTTAAGAATTTCCCAATACGGACAAAAATCTTCCTAAGCTTCGGGATTTTGATCTGTATGATTGTGTGTATCAGTCTGACTGCATACGTGACCGTATCTTCAATCCAGGAGAAAAATAAGAGTATTTACGAGATTGATGCGAAAAATGTTCAAAACGCTCTTACTCTCCGGGGGGTGCAATCAGATGCACGCCTGACCATCCTTTCGATGCTAGCTGACCCGAACAACTCGACGAATCAGCTACGTGTACAAAGTCTTGAGGATGAAAAGACCAGGATCATTACGCTCATCACAGAAATGATTACCTTAAACCAGGGGAACCCTGATTTCCTGCAGAAATTAGAAGATTTCAAGAAGAGTCGGGACGATTTTGCGTTAACACGGGATAATGAGACAATCCCCCTTATCCAGGCAGGGGATCTGAAGACGGCAAAAGATATTGAATTCGGGATTCAGTACAGTCGCTATTTGAGAATTACAACCATCCTGGATGACATCGTATCGTATGCAGACACCCGTGCCCTGGACTCCATCAGACAGTCCGAGAGTCTGGCAAGCCTGATGAATACGGTCATCATAATTATATTCATTCTGTCGCTTATAGTAGGATTCGGGCTCGCCTTCATCATCACCCGGAGCACTTTGGATCCTCTTGACGTGCTCACGAAAATGGCAAACCAGATCGCTGCCGGTGACCTGAATGTAGAAATTCCTCCCGATCCCCGTGAAGATGAGATAGGGAAACTGAAGGATTCATTCAGGAAGATGTTAAAAGGCCTTCGTGAGGTCCATTCTGAATTATCAGAGAGTATTTTTGTATTAGCCTCCTCCTCAAATGAGATCCTTGACGCCAGTATCCAGATAGCAGCCACGGCGACCGAGACTGCGGCAACCGTCAGTGAGACTGCGGCAACCATTGAAGAGGTTAAACAGACATCTGATATCTCCAGTGAGACTGCCCGGCTGGTTTCAGAAAAAGCTCAGTTGGCATCAAACGTCTCGCAGACCGGGCAGAAAGCAGTTGAGGAGATGGTAGCCAGCTTCCAGCGTGTTCAACAACAGATGGAGTCCATCGCAGAAAATGTGGTCCAACTTGCTGAGAAAAGCCAGGAGATCGGAGAGATCATCGTTACCGTGAACGACATTGCTGAGCAGTCCAATATTCTCGCGATCAATGCATCTATCGAGGCAGCATTGGCAGGTGAGGAAGGGAGAAGATTCGATGTCGTAGCACAGGAGATCCGAAATCTCGCTGATCAGTCAAAACAGGCGACATCACAGGTCAGAACAATTCTCACTGATATCCAGCGGGGGGTAAGTACTGCAGTTATGGCCACCGAACAGGGAAACCGGACCGTGGGCGAGAGTGTGAAACAATCAAACGAGGCCGGGGAGTCCATAAGCACCCTGACAGAAACGATCAGTGATTCTGCTACCGCGGCGATCCAGAATGCCGTATCGAGTCAGCAGCAGAACGTGGGAATAGGTCAGATCATTCAGTCTATGGAGAACATCAGACAGGCAAGCATGCAGAATATAATCATCACGAAACAAGCAGAAGATACGGCAAAAAATCTCCACAACCTAGGCCAGAAACTTCAGCAGATCGCAAACAGATACCGGCTTTAAGGTGAGAGCCACATGGGAACAGACAACAGCGAATTTGCAAAAAAACTTCTTGCAACCTTCCAGACGGAGGCGCAGGAGCATCTCAATGCTATCGCTTCCGGACTGATTGAGCTTGAAAAGCCGATCAGTGCAGAGCAGCATATCGCTGCTCTGGAAGTTATCTTTCGGGAGACCCATACTCTCAAAGGTGCTGCCCGTTCTGTGGATCTCCCTGACATAGAAGAGATCTGCCACGTAATAGAAGATGTATTTTCCGCCGCTAAAAGAGAGAAGATTGTCCTTTCCCGTGATGTGTTTAATTACCTGCATGATGCGGTTACCGTGCTTGAAACCCTCCTGAAAGAACCGGGACCTGATACCAGGGCTACACTCCAGAAAAGACGGGATTTAATGCTGGTCCTTGCAAATATCTCTCAGGGCATACCCATTCCTCCGGATTTTGAAAAGGTGGAGGGCAGACAACCGGAGCTCACACCACAATCAGAACCGGTTGATGAACCTCTATTAATTCCACCCAAAACACCTGACATTCAGGCAAATACGGTCAGGATATCCACAAATCAACTTGATTCTCTCATGCTTCAGACTGAAGATCTTGGTGATGGGAAACGTGCAGCAGCCCAGCGTTCAGTAGACCTTGAGATGATATGCCGGGATTTTTTGCCGTGGAAACGACGCTGGGGACGTACTCGTGCCAGCCTTATGCCACTAAGACGAAGGAGCCAGACCGGCATCGTGCGCAAAGGGAGTGAACGAGAGGGATCAGAGTTAATAAAAATTATCGAGTTTCTGGATTATAATGCAGAATTTGTTCTGAATCTGGAGACAAAACTGGTACTTGAAAAAACCAGGGCCAGATTTGATCATCAGTTTCTCCTTGAACGAACTGACAAACTGAAGAGTGGGATGTGGGGGCTTTTGATGATGCCAGCCAGTTCTGTCCTTGAAATATTTCCCCGGTTTGTCAGAGAATTCTCTCATGATAAAGAAAAACTCATAGATCTGGAGATAGTCGGATCAGAGATCGTTATCGACCGGCGTATTCTTGAGGAGATGAAGGATGCACTCATCCATCTGATTCGAAACGCTATAGATCACGGGATAGAAAAACCTGATCTCAGGGTGATGAAAGGAAAGAAACCATCAGGAACGATTCATATAGATCTTTCAGTTTTTGAGGGGAAAAAAGTTGAAATACTCATATCTGATGACGGTGCAGGAATTGACCCCTCCCTCATCCGTGAAGCAGCCCTTAAAAAAGGTATCATCACGCAGGAAGATTATAATCATATACCGAGTGATGAGATCGTTCCCCTCATCTTTGAGTCAGGTCTTTCCACCAGCCACCTCATAACTGATGCATCCGGGAGGGGGCTCGGACTCGCAATCGTGATGGAGAAGGTGAATCACATTGGCGGATCAATCACCACAGAGACCGCGATAGACAAAGGAACCAGTTTTCGGATCACCATCCCCTCCCGGATCGCCACATTTAAGGGGCTCGTGGTTCATGAAAGCCAGCAGACATTTGTATTCCCCATGAGTAGTGTGGAACGGGTGCTCCGGATGAGCCCGACCTCAATAAAAAATATGGGGCAACAGAATGTTTTCCCGCTTCAGGAAGAGCAGATTCCCCTTGTGGGGCTTGGAAAAATTCTTGGAATTCCCCGAACACTGGCTGCAAAAGCGCCTCGGATGATATCGGTGGTTGTGATAAACCATGCAGGGAGACGTCTTGGTATCTCGGTTGAGGAGATCGGATATGTCCAGGATGTGATGATCAAAGGGCTTGGTGGACAGCTGGCCAGAGTCCATTGTATATCCAGTGCAACCGTGCTCGGAACCGGAAAGGTAGTGCCAGTCCTCAATATTGGGGACCTCATGAAGACTGCCAGCAATATTGGACGAAAATCAGCAGCACCCTCATTTTCTCCACAGAAAGGAAGAGGAGATGAGAACATATCGATTCTGGTGGTTGATGACTCGATCACCTCACGCATGCTGCTGAAAAATATCCTGGACAGCGGAGGATATCTTGTCACGACTGCGGTAGATGGCATCGATGCGTTATCGAAACTAAAATCCGGTTCATTTAACATGGTAGTTTCAGACGTTGATATGCCACGAATGAATGGATTTATCCTGACTGAAAAGATTCGCAGTGATACGAAATTATCCGAAATTCCCATCATTCTGGTGACCGCTCTGGACTCACAGAAAGATCGCGAATGGGGAATAGACGTGGGTGCTAACGCCTATATCGTGAAATCCGGTTTTAATCAGAGTATACTGCTCGATGTGGTACGGAAACTGGTAGGGAGGTAATGAAGATGGTGAGGGTACTGATCGTTGATGATTCTCCGGTTGCCCAACAGCTCATGGCCTTTGTCTTAGGGCAGGATCCGGAGATCACGGTTATCGGTATTGCACAGAACGGGGAGGAAGCAATCCAGGCGGTGCGTGATAAAAGACCGGATATCGTTACGATGGACATCAATATGCCTGTTATGAATGGCCTTGAGGCAACCCGCAGAATCATGAAGACCATGCCAGTTCCCATCGTCATCGTTACCGGGAATGAAAATATCATAGAGGTTGTCACCTCATTTGCGGCAATGGGAGCAGGGGCCGTCACCATGATGGCTCGTCCGCCTGGCCTCAAAAATCCTGAATTTGAAAACTCTGCAATGACACTTCGGAATGTGGTAAAAACGTATGCAAAGATCAATCTGGTACGAGGGTACCCCACAAAAACCGGCGCATCAACCGGCCCGGCACAACTAACAGAGGAACTCAGGATCAAACCGCAGAGAGATCAGGCAAAGATTGTCGCCATCGGTGCATCTACAGGAGGTCCCGCTGTTCTCCAGACCCGTCTCTCCGGATTTTTGAAAACATTTCCTCTTCCAGTTGTGATTGTTCAGCATATTGCTCAGGGTTTTACCGAAGGATTAACGAGCTGGTTAGATACAACTACCGGATTTCCCGTCCATATGGCTGTTTTGGGGGAAGAACTCCTGCCAGGTCATGCATATATCGCCCCAGAAGGGTTTCAGATGGGAGTTACCGATTCTGACCAGGTTACCCTGCTACATCTTGATCAGGAGAGAGGAATCTGCCCATCAGTCGCATATCTCTTCCGTTCTGTCAGGGAGGTGTATGCAGACCAGGCTATTGCCATTCTTCTCACCGGGATGGGAAGGGATGGAGCGGATGAATTAAAAAATCTCAAAGATGCCGGAGCGATCACCATTGCCCAGGATGAATACAGCTCGGTCGTCTTTGGGATGCCAGGTGAAGCTATCAGACAGGGGGGCGCAACGTATATTCTATCACCTGAGAAAATAGTGGATACCCTGAATAAAATCGTGCATTCTGGAGGTGATGACCCTGTCACTATCTCATGAAATTCAAAAAACCAGCATCCTTATTGTAGAGGACAGCCCGACACAAGCGGAGCAGCTCAAAGAGTTACTCATCCATGCCGGGTATGCGGTGACGGTTGCGACCAACGGGAAAGTTGCACTCTCTATCCTGGAAACAGCAATCCCGGACCTTGTCATCACCGATATTGTTATGCCTGAAATAGATGGATATACACTCTGCAAAACCATCAAACAGGATGAACAGTTTAAACGTATTCCTGTTATTCTTGTCACCTCATTATACGACCTCCAGGATGTGATCAAGGGACTCGAGAGTGGGGCGAACAATTTTATCATAAAGCCGTACCATGAAAAATATCTTCTCTCACGAATAGAGATCGTGCTTGCCAATTTCCAGTATGAGGATACTGAGGCGATCCAGATGGGTATTGACATCACGCTCGCCGGACAAAAAATTCATATCACTTCAAGCCCCCTGCAGATTCTCAACATCCTTCTCTCCACCTATGAGACTGCCACCCAGAAGAATCAGGAACTCGTCGAAGCAAAAAAGCAACTCAAAATAATAAATGAAGACCTTGAAGTAGAAATTCAGGAGAGACAGCATGCTGAGGAGGTTATTCGCGAGACACTCTCTATTCTCAATTCAGCCATTGAAACAACGGTTAACGGACTGCTCGTGGTAAATACTTCACGAAAAATTACCACCTATAATAAGAAATTTGCCGATATGTGGAATCTTCCTGACTCAATCCTTATGTCACAGGATGAGAGACCGGTTCTCGATTCTATTATCAGACAAGTAAAAAATCCTGAAGCGTTCACAGGAGCGGTGAATGAGTTATATGCCACCCCGGATCTGGAAAAATTTGAAACCATCGAACTTCTGGATAACCGTACCATCGACTGGTACTCAAAACCCCAACGAATCGGGGATACAATCGTTGGGAGGGTCTGGAGCTTTCAGGATATCTCCTCAAAAAAGCAGCTCGAGGATAAGATTGAACGATCGCTCAAAGAAAAAGAGATGCTTCTGAAAGAGATTCATCACCGGGTTAAGAATAATATGCAGGTTATCTCTGGTCTGCTCCTCCTTCAGTCACAAAATACAACCGATGAGACTACCCGGTTACTATTCAAAGAAAGCCAGAATCGAATCAGATCTATCTCCCTCGTTCATGAACAGTTGTACCGTTCTGATAATTTCAGTCAGATCGAATATGGAGACTATCTGAGGAAGATGTTCAGCCCTCTCTTCGAATCATACAAGGTTGATGGAAGGAAGGTAAAGATGGTGATCGATGTGCTCCCGGTGATGATCTCCATCGAGAAAGCAGTGCCCTGCAGTCTGATGGTAAATGAACTGCTCTCGAACTCTCTCAAGCATGCATTTCCGAATGG
>JAZDKH010000440.1:0-2559 GCA_043803325.1 Methanobacteriota archaeon
GGCTCTTTTACGTTCCGCGATGCGGCTAAACTGGTTCCGTATCTACACGAACTGGGTTCTGGTCAAGACCAGTATGTGGTCTCTGTCCACGATCTTCCGGGGCATGCCGGGTTTCGAGGACAGACCGGGCATGGATTCATGGATGGGGGATTGGCTCGGAAAACCAGGCCTTAATTCGGCACTGGAACTTCTTTCAAGCAAAGATACGCTTCGGCGTGCCGTGGGTATGGCGTGTCTCAAGTCTCTGCTGCCGGTTCCCTCGTCAGTAATTTCCGGGAACGCCATAACTATGGTCGAAGCTGCTGCAGCGAAGGTTCCCACGTGCTTTATCGGCTACTTCAAGGAAGCCGCAGAGTGGCGTGAGAAGGGCCTGCCGGTAACTATTGTGGAGCTTTTTCCAAAGCCCGGCGACATCCACTGGGACGATGCAGATGAAGTCCTCGGGAAGGCTCAGATCGTGCTGATGAGTGGTCTTACCGTAGTCAATGAAACTCTTTCGGCAGTGATCCGCCGTACTCCTTCTGCCCGTATTCGTGTGATGATGGGTCCGACTGTTCCCCCGAGTCCCGTGCTCTTTGATTATGGTATTGACATGCTCGGCGTGACCCTGGTAAATGATATGAATCTCATGGCTCGGTATGCAGAGCTGGGAGGAGGGAGCATCTCGTTTTCTCCCCCTGGTGCACTAGAGCGGATCAATCTGGTCAAAGATAGTGCAGATTTTCATGGGAAACTTGCATCTATGGCAAATCAAGAAGCGAAAAAATGAGGAAAGAAGACTAAAATGTGGCTGAAAAATATTACAAAGTGGCGTGCAGAGGGTGTCCCCTGTGCACTGGTAACGATAATCGAAGCAGTGGGATCTACTCCACGGAAGACCGGATCAAAGATGGCAGTAAGCCGAAGCGGAGATATCGCGGGATCTGTCGGGGGTGGGGCTATCGAACTGTTGTGCATATCTCTGGCTAAAGAGGCTATTACCAAAGAGACCTGTATCACCAAGAGGTTTGTATCCAAAGGCGAAGGAGAGGAGTGGAAACCATCGCAGGAGGATAATGTCCTCGGAGTATGTGGTGGATCCCTTACCGTATTCATAGAACCTCTTATTCTTGAGCCAGAACTGGTAATTTTCGGAGGAGGTCATGTTGGTCTGAATCTGGGAAAACTGTGCGAAGTTCTGGAGATGCCGTACCGGGTGTATGACGACCGGGAGGATTTTGTTGATGCCAGACGTTTTCCCGGAGCGAGAGAACTTGTCTGTGCTCCTTTCACAGAGATTTTACCTCATATTACCCTTTCACCCACGAGTTATTGTGTGATTATGACCTATGGCCATGAACATGATGAAGAGGTACTGGAACAGCTCCTGAAGAACAGCGATATTCCTTATATCGGGATGATCGGGAGTAAAAGCAAGGCCGGTGTGTTAATCCAGAATATCAAACAGCGAGGCGGGGTCATCGATAACAGGATCTACTGTCCCATCGGACTGCGTATCGGGCGAAATCTCCCCACTGAGATTGCCCTGTCTATCATGGCAGAGGTAATTCTGGTTATGCGGGGTGGAAGCCTCGAACATATGCGGCTCGACTGGTCTACAGAAAATCCTATATTATGAACTGTAGGTATTGTGAACGAATGTGTGAGATCCCGGAAGCGAAGAACGGATATTGCAGGATGTACCGCAATGAACAGGGAACGATAACGGAAAACTACCCTGATGCGTATCTCAATATCTACCCGGTCTCAAGCGAATCCATCCCGATGCTCCATTTTTATCCGAATAGCGTCTTTCTCCTCATCAGCACAATCGGATGTAATTTTTCCTGTGAGGGATGTATCTCTGAGTTCCAGACCACCCGGCCCGGAACCCTGCAGGAGGTCCTGACCCCCCACACTCCTGATGAGATCCTCTCAATTGCACAGGAGAATGGGTGCAGGGGTATCACGTTCTGTCTTAATGAACCCACGGTCTCTCTCCCTTCGTTTCTCAGAGTTGCAGAGGCTGCACACAATGACGGACTCCTTGTCGGATGCTCCAGCAATGGGTACATGACTGAGGGGACTCTGGAACGCCTGATACCATACCTGGATTTTGTCAATATCGGGCTGAAAGGATCAACCGATGAGCGTTATCAGGAATGCGGGGTAGCATCGGGAGATCCGGTCTTCCGGAATGTCAGGATCCTGCACGATGCCGGGGTGTTTGTTGAAGTCTCAGTTATGTTCATCAACGGGAGAGAAGACGAGGTGATCGGGGCTGCAATACGTATTCGGGAGAGTTCTCCTGCAATCCCCTTCCAGGTGATGAGGTTTGTGGCTACCCACGAGAACCTCACCGGGCTCGAACCAAACCAGAAACAGGGTGAAGATATCTGCGATACCTTGCGCATGATTCTTGATCATGTATACCTGTTCAATACCCCAGAAACGACGCAGCTCGACTCAGGCTGCCCTTTTTGTGGTGCAACATTCGTTCACCAGGTCTTCTTCGGCCCGATGGCAGCCCGGGGGCTCTCCATTCAGCCGGATAGGGTATGCAAGTGTGGATACCCATTC
>JAZDKH010000441.1:0-4369 GCA_043803325.1 Methanobacteriota archaeon
AGTGTCAGTTCATCAGAGAAGAATGAGGTCTGAGATTTTTTGGAAAGCATCTCCTCAACTGCACGCCCGAGATCTCCAACCGAGTTCAAGGTGCGAATTACCTCTTCCCGGTTTCGCCCGGTTACATATGCAACCGCTTCGTACAGCAGATTCGGGCCAATACCGAGTTTGAGCGGACTCCATTCGGGAAATGGTTTCCCAAGGATGAATCGAACAAATATTGGGAGATCATCTGGATCAAGACCCTGGATCGTTTCACTTAGGAGATCAATGGTATCAAGTCTGCCACGGATTAACTCAATCCGTTGACAAAGTTCAGCAAAGGTCTGAAAAATCATATCTCACACCATCAAAGGACGAACTGGTACTGCCAGCACTCATCTGTACATGTCTGCCTCCTGATTCCCCGGGATTTCCTGACCGGCGGTTTCTCGTTCAACCCAATTGATGAAGCAGCAAAGAGTTCAACAGATTCAGCATGGAGAGAAAGACCCTCTTGAGCAGTAATGAGAGCAAGGTCAGGCTCGTTATTCTCTTCAGACAGATGTGCGAGAATTGCAAGATGGAGCGAATCCCCGAGCTCCCGGAGAACCGCAGATGCATCCGTATTTGAGAGATGCCCTCGGTGACTGGCAATTCGTCGTTTCAGATACTCAGGGTATGGACCTGCCCTGAGCATCTCGGTACAATGATTCGACTCAATGATAAGCCCATCAGCCTGATTGAGCATCTCCTGCATCCCACTGGTCACAATCCCGGTATCGGTGCAGTAACAGAGCCGGGTTGAACCTTCACTGATCAGATACCCACAAGGCTCAGTAGCATCATGCGAGATGGGAAATGCTTCCACCTGAAATCCCCCTACATCGAAGGGGAAACCGCATCTGACAGTCTTTATGGGAAACCGGGGAGGTCCGGATTGTTTCCGCAGAAAAGCATCCATCGTCCCTACCGTCCCGAATGCAGATTTTTTCAGTTTATTCCCGATAGGACCTAATCCTCTGATATGATCGGTGTGCTCATGCGTCACCAGGATTCCATCTATCAGTTCTGGATCTCCACCAGCCTCCCGTACCCGGCCACCCCTATCCCGGGTTCCAAATATATCCCGCGCAGATCGTCCGGCATCGATGAGAAGAGCCCCTGAATCACCTTCTATGTACACACAATTGCCCTTGCTGCCGCTGGCAAGGACTGATATTCGCATATCGTATTAGTTGATTCGCATGAAGATAAAGGAGTAGATGAGAATTATTCAGGATCTGTTGGTAACCTGATGGTAATGTAGATCACGGAATAATCTCGCATCCGTTATACTTTTCATGGGCAAAACTCTCCATGGTGATCACCCCGGTATCAAGAAGAATTTTAATACGGGGCATAACAGAGGTTAAACCATCAAATAATGCCCGAACGGTATTGCATACGAAATTACGTCCCTCTGGTGGCCATGGTTCCATAATTGCTGAATAAAGACACCGCCCTCCACAAAAATCAAGGATATCACAATCGACACAAGGACCGGGAACCGGGATGGTAGGAAGCCGGGTCGGATCTGCAGTGGAGATATCCCCCACATAATAATCAACCATTCCTACCATAATCGGGCATGGGATGATCCGCCCGTTTGTCAGGATCGTATAATTCGCATACCCTGATCCACACCGGAGTCGGGACGGGCGGTCCAGAAGCATATCTTCTACCGGGTCAATAAACGGATACCACCGGTCAACAATACCCGTCTGCTCCATTCTAAGAACCCAGCTCTCTATCAGAGACATAAGACCTGGGAGATAGGATTCTTCAGACCAGGATTTAAATACGCGGACCTGATAATCATTCCAGAAATTTGCATCGATCTGCCAGTGTATCGAATCAAAAGGGTGATCCGGATTTTTGGCCAGATACATGACCGAATGAAAAATATCTGTCTTTTCATGCACGGTCATACGAGCAATGAGTTCTCCCTGATACCCTCCTGCAAGGATATGGTGAATGTTTTCCATAACCTGCCTGTAAGTCCCGGTGCCCCTTCCACTATCAGTAGTGATCTGATCACCATCAATAGAGATCAGAATCGTCTTAAACCGGTTCACAATATAATCGGGGAGCCGATGGAGGAGAAGCCCGTTTGTCTGGAGCATAAACCTGACATCAGGATGTTCCTGCATTATGGTACAGATCAGATCAGGGCGCAGAGTTGGTTCACCACCAAAGAAGGTGACAACCACATCAGGGTCCCGGGAAAGAAACGAGGAAAGTTCCGTGAGATCATATGATACTTCAGCAGGGATATCAGATTCAATGCGTATATGGTCGCGCTCAAGCTCCGGTGTGGCAAATATCTTCCCCCGGCAGTATGTACATGCAAGATTACAGGAATCAGTAAGAATGAGATGAATATACAAACAGATCCCATATTTATAATCATGCTTCCATATTGAATATCTCTTATATTTTCAATCCTGATGAGAGAAAAAAACAGTACCAGCTCAAAAATGAGATAAGCGAGCATGCATAAATGTACCCCAATAAGATCCATGGTATATCGAATATTACTCCTTGATGACGAACCAGCTATCTGTGAGATCACGGGTATCCTACTAAGGAAACTTGGATATGATCCAATGATCACGAGTAGAGGTGAAGATACCATTGAGGCGTATCGTGGATCAATGGAAGAAGGAAAACGATTTGACCTCGTTATCCTCGACCTCTCAATACCTGGTGGGATTGGGGGGAGAGAAGTCATCGCAGCACTCCGTAAGATAGATCCAGAAGTCAGGGCACTTGTATCAAGTGGTGATGCCAATGACCCGGCAGTGACTCAGTTTAGAGATTATGGCTTTACCGGGGTTCTAATGAAGCCTTATAATAAATCGGGTTTAGATACTGCAATTAAAGCAGTTATTAGCCCTGCATAATTAACTATCTACTCAATTTTCCCAGGTTTTTCGGACACTAAATCTTTTAACCATTCGACACCACCTGGAATACCAAGTTGGAAACCAGATATTATACCAATCAAGTAACCACAGAGGCTAAATTAATCAGATATATATGACTTGAAAAGAGTATGTATAATTGTATGATGAGACGAGCATTGATCGGAACATGCCTGATGCTGGCAGTACTTATCTTCTGCTGCAGCGGAGTATCTGCAGAGAAGGTTAAGGATCTGAACGGAACTACCCACACCGGGGATCTCCTCCTGATTGGAACAACCACCAGTCTTGATGCAACCGGTGCGCTGGATCAACTCTCCCATACGTTTACGAATGAGACGGGAGTCAAAGTCGAGTGGGTCGCTGTTGGTACCGGACAGGCACTCGGATATGGAGAGAATGGCGATGTTGATGTCGTGATGGTCCATGACCGGGCTGCAGAGGATAAGTTCCTTGATGCAGGATATGGTCTTGATCGGCGTGTCTTCGCATCGAACTACTTCCTTGTGGCAGGTCCTGAATCAGACCCTGCAAAGATCACCGGGCTGACCGCAAGTGAAGCCTTTAAGGCGATTGCTGAGGGTGCACAGACCAATGACAAGATATCCTTTGTCTCCCGTGGCGACAACTCAGGAACTCACGCCCGTGAGAAGCTCCTCTGGAAAGCTGCCGGGTACGACTATGCAGTTGTAAACAGCTCACCCTGGTACTATGAGGCTGGATCCGGTATGGGACCAACCCTCACTATGGCAAATGAGAAGGATTCGTATGTCCTCAGTGACTCCGCCACCTGGGAAACATATGCAAGCAATATGACTATTGTTCCATATGTGACCGATGGCAGCGACTTGCTGAATATCTATGCAGTATTCAGAGTCAACCCTGAAAAGTTCCCGAACGCAGGGATCAACGTGGATGCAGGGAAGAAATGGATAAACTTTATGACCAGTGACGAGACGCAGAAATTCTTCGCCGATTTCGGAACTGAGAAGTATGGAAAGCCTCTCTTTGTTCCGGCAAAGGGCGATGCGCTCACCCTGAATGTGACAGAAGAAGAGATCTCAAGCCCGGTAGAGTAATCTCTATTACCGGCTGAATCCTTCTTTTTTACGCACATGATAGATCTATTATCCGCAATTTTTACCGCTTTCACCCTCATCACCTCATTCAATCCAGATGTTCTTGAGATTACATTCAGGACACTTCAGATCACGTTCACCTCAGTTTTGATCAGCACTATCTTTGCTATTCCTCTTGGGGCTGCAATAACGTTTCATGAATTCAAAGGAAAAAAAACGGTAATAAGTCTTATTCAGACACTCTATGCTCTTCCAACTGTCATCGTCGGCCTGCTCTGTTATATGATGCTCTCCAGATCCGGTCCATTTGGATTTCTGGGATATCTCTTCACACCGAATGGGATG
>JAZDKH010000442.1:0-2001 GCA_043803325.1 Methanobacteriota archaeon
ACACCACGGGAGAATTGTATGCAAAAGCCGTGATAGATCCAGCCGTCGCCCTTCCAATCCCAGGGAGCGTGAATATTTCTTCCACACTATGAGGAAGCATCCCACCCCATTCCTCCATAACGTGGATAGCAATTGCATGGAGGTATCTTGCCCGGCGATTATACCCAAGTCCCTGCCACTCCTTCAATACTTCAGCAAGCGATGCCTGAGAAAGGGCAGAAAAATCAGGAAATCGATGGATAAACGGAGTGAATTTCTCTATCACCCGGGAAACCTGCGTCTGTTGAAGCATCACTTCTGACACAACCACCCGGTACGGGGTGATCTCATCGCGCCATGGCATCGCTCGCTTCCCATGTGAGTAGTACCCCCTTATCACGCCAATAAATTCATCGCGATCATCTGAATCTGTGCCGCAATAGACGTGACTAGTGCCGGTATCAAGAACCTGTTGAGCTGGCATCTGATATCATCCCCCCTCATAATGATGCGGGACCTCACCCTCATTGGCTGAAGCCATCATTTCAATACGTTCCCGATATGCCTCTATTTTGAATTTTCTTCTGAGTCCTGCATCATTCATGTACCTGACCATCCCAAATATTGAGCGCTCTTTCCATGGGCGATCATGCCTTCCAAAACACCACGCAACACCAGTGTATCCATTTGGATCCCGCCCATCCAGTTCATACCGATTATTCAGAAACAGAGCAGTATCAAACGCTTCCTCTGGAGTGTCAGACCACTCTAGTATCTTCTTTCCCCAGTACATACGAAGATACCCGTGGAGATATCCGGTCAGAGACAGTTCGGCCTGCATCGCGTTCCAGTATGGATCATGGGTGCACCCAGATTCCAACTCTCCCCTGGTATACACAAACTCCCTATGGTCATTCAAATGGAGAGAAAGAGTCCGTTTCGACCAGTCAGGTACGGCAGCATCATACGAGTCATATCCGGGATTATAATACACGAAATTCGTACCAAGTTCACGCCTGACTATGAGTTGCTCAAGAAAAGCAATATTTCCAGGACTTTTCGCGGCCATAACATCCAGAGCAACCGACAATGGGGACATCTGACCAAAATGAAGATATGCACTGAGTCGTGAGGTTGCTCTGGCGGTCGGATCGCTATGTGCATCACCATACCGATGAAGCCGCTCCCGGATAAACCAGGATAACTGTGTTTTTGCAGATATCTCCCCCCCTCGTAAAGAAACAGGAGAAACCGTCTGATCGAGGGTCAGACGGGAGGTAAGATCTTCTACGGTTTTGAACGAGAGTCCACCACTATCCCATCCGAGGGAGGAATAAACCGGCGATATCGGATGCAGGGGAACCAGATACCCGGGGAGCTGCCTGGTGATCTTTGGTCTGAATGTCCCGGCTGACCACTCCATCTTCGGTGAAGCGGCAGTAACCGGGACGATTACCCCGGTCTCAATCATCACTTTCGGACAGGTCACCTGCTCCCAGACAGTCTCCCGCCATTGACGCTGGATTCGAAGATATCCACAATCAGTCACGAGCAGACAGGCATCTTCAGCAGCTGCAGGAACACAGACCCTCGGATCACCGAGAGAGATTTGAAGTCTGATACCCCGCTTCGCAAGGAGGTGATCAACCTCAATCAACCCTTCAATAAGGAAGGTATACTGGCGGATCGTTGCTTCCGGAAATATATCGGTGAGAGAAAAAAGAACGAGAAGAGATTTTTTGAGAATATTCGCTTCTGCGATCGCATATTCGAGAGCATGATTATATTCGGTCCGGACTGCATCCTGCATCCAGTACAAAACATGATCACCATGCTCCCGATCAGCTCCTTCTGAAGTTCCATGAATTCGTTCTGGTTGTATCACCTGGGCTAACGCCTCCGGAAGAGTTCTTCCAGCCGTGATCTTGTGAATGAGATTATGGTGGGTCTTCCATGTGGGCAGGTATATGGCTCTGAGGTGTAGGAGAGCTGCCTGATGATCTCTTCACCCTGATCAGAAGT
>JAZDKH010000443.1:0-7915 GCA_043803325.1 Methanobacteriota archaeon
CTGGGTAATTAATGACTGTTCATATTTGCATGAATTGTAGACGATCATCAATCACACCTCATTTTAAATAATTGAAACCAAATAGGTATATTTATTGAAAGGATTTCTGACTAACCATAGGTTTTGCTAAAGGTGAGCATCAGAAAGATGACTGCTCGTCATGATGAGCCACGAAAATTGTTTCATTTCTGACAAATGCCTGGGTGATCACCTGCAGAAGACATTGAGAGATGTATGAGTGATAAATCTGAAGAAGAAGCAGACTTTGCAAGTCAGCGGAAGAAGATCATCGGTCTTGGGGATGGATCTATTCGAAAGAGTTACTACCCTGAACTTCAGAAGCAAGTAGTCGAACTTAAACGAAAGAACGAAGAACTTCAGGCAGCGAATGAAGAGATTGTAGCCACTCAGGAAGAACTTCATCAAAACTATGAAGAACTCCTTCAGAAGGAGCAGGAACTGATGGAGAGTCGTGCCAGTTTTCAGGAAGTATTAGAGAACTCCATTGTTGCTTTGTATAAGCGGGATAATATTACCGGCTTCTACGAATACATGAGCCCTGCAATCACCTCTATAGTCGGTTATACTCCAATTGAGATGATGAGGTTTTCAATAGAAGACGTCTCTGCGATGATTCATCCTGATGATTTGGTACAGGTCAGAAAGGTGATGCAAGGGATTATCACTCAGGGAGGAGGCCAATGCATCCTGGAATACCGGTTCAAACATAAAAATGGTCAGGAACATTGGGCGAAAGATATCTCTCGTATCTTTATTGATTTATCTGGTGAACTACAGTATAGTATCGGCAGCATTCAGGATATTACTGACCATAAACGGGTAGAACTCACACTTCAAACTGCACAGAAAAAACTAAATCTCCTGAATACTGTGACATTTCAGGATGTTTTGAATGCAAACTACGCTCTATCAGGGTACATAGAACTAATTCGGGATTCTAATACTGATGAAAAATTGTATCCATATCAGGGTGCTGCAGAAGCATTAGTTCAGAAGATTGAGAATTCATTGAAATGCGCAAAATATTACCAGGATATGGGGATAATGCCTCCAATCTGGCATACAGTATCAATTGTGTTTCTCAATGCTATCTCTCATCTTGATGCTTCAACCATTACCAGAAGTATGCATCTGGAAGGGCTAGAATGTTATGCAGATCCCCTGCTTGAACATGCTTTTTTTAATATTATTGAGAATGTTTTCCTTCATAGTGAACGTGCAAACCATCTCACAATTTCGTACCACGAAGATGCAAATACCCTTTTCCTTATTATTGAAGATGATGGTGTAGGAATTCCAAATGATCAGAAGGAGAGTATTTTCGAGAAAAGTCATGTGAGAAGTAAAGGAATGGGATTATTTCTCGTACGGGAGATCCTATCAATCACCGGGATATCTATTATAGAGAATGGAGTCTCGGGAAAAGGAGCAAGGTTCGAGATTCAGATTCCTCCTGGTGGATATCGGTTTTATAGCCCCAAAGACAAGATTGAAATTTGATCAGTCAGAAAAGGATCGGTGCAATAGTGGTCTGTCAGGTCAGTGTGGTTAGGGATGCAGCAAACAAATAAGGGGATAAACCCCTGTCTGATCTATCTTTTTAGGATACCTCCGAAAATAATTATGTTGAGCCGGGAGCTCCAACTACCACCGGGAGTGCCTCGATAATCATCGGGAGCATCTCGGCAGGAATACCCATAACCATCTCACTCTCCTGAATTCCTGAATATTTTCGTGACCCATCACAACCAAGTGAGAAGTTCACTGCTCCAGTAAGATATACCTGTGCGGATGCATCGGCACATACTGACTGAATTCCTGCAAAGTTGCAGGATATCCTCCCTCCGAGAAGATATAAACTGCTTTGGGCTAATTTTAACATAACCTTAGGGGTGGTGACGATTAGCACAATTGTTGGATCAAAGGGGGTTTTCTCCAGTGGAGCATAGGCTGTGGCATATGTTGCACCTGATTCTACGTGGGGTATTTTGTCTATTGTCCGTTTACAGGAAGGCCAACTGTCATATTTTCCTAGTTTGTAATAGAACTCTCCTGATTTCAGGGTTGGGGTGATCTCCCGAAGCCCCATTGACCATGATCCTCCCATACAGGCATGATTCTCCTTAGTAGCATAGAAAATTCCCCCATCTTTTCGTGCCCGGTTTACCATCTGGCAATGGGATATCGTTTCTCCAAGATTTGCAACTCCTTCAGGGAGGTGATCTACACTGGTGATGAATTTGACTGCTACTGGTGATCCGTCGAGGTGAAGGAGTTCTTTCATGACTCTGGCTATCTCAGGATAGTCAATTTTTGTTCTGATTACGTCCTGCATTATTGTAGCTCCAGTATGGAACTGCACATATATGCAGATAAAGGTATCTCTCCGAGTGTGTTAACAATCGTGAATACCCCGTTTTTTACAAAAATAATGTCAGTAACATTTCTTTCTTGATAAGGGAGTAATGGATAGTGAAATAAGGTCTATTCCACTATTTGGTACGACTTCATCAGTCTGTAATGAACCAGATTACAGGTTAGTGGTTCATAAGATAATTTACAACCTGATATCCAAACTCTTGGGCAGCTGAAGGGCCATTTGCAGTAATTATTCTTCCATCAGTAACGACAGCATCGTCAACAATGATTGCTCCGGCATCTTTCAAAATCTTCTCTGCATCTGGAGAACCGGAGACTGAAATCTTTTTACCGTTTACTACTCCTGCCTTTCCAAGAACTGCTGGAGAGAGGCAGATTGCACTGATAAGTTTGTTTTCACGGTCAAAATCCTGAATAATTCTATGAAGGTCAATATTATTCCAGAGATATTCGGTGGATCCCTCCCCCCCAATTATTACAATTCCTGAATAGGAATTTACATCAGAATCTGATATCTGATCTATCGATGTATCTATTTGAATCTTTTTTTCTGACATACCTGTTGCCAGACCTATATGAGATGAGACGATATCATACTCAATCCCTGATTGATCCAGTTCATACTGGACACCTGATAATTCATCTTCCTGATAATCTTTCTGGGGGATCACCAGAAGTACCCGTTTTGAGATTGATGGGGTATTGATATCACTGTTTCCGGTAGTATGCAGATCTTCTGATGATGTGCTATATGTTGTTGTATCCGGTTGAACTTCATTCGAAGTCTCGGTCTGCGTGCTTATCGGATATGATGGTGAAGGGGGAATTGTTGGTATACATTCAGGAGTGTCCGAATACCCGGGGTTAGTAATAGGGTGTGTCTGATAGATGTTCGCCTGTTGTCCGATATCTACCGGATAATTATATTGTCCCTGGACATTAGGACCTGAATAAGGGATAAGTTGCCCGGTTCCAGCATTATAGTAATAGTAAGATCCGGTTACAGGCTCGTAGAGGAGACTGCTCTGGGGATCGTATACAACATACTCTCCACTTACTGGATCGACAATATTGATATACCCGGTCAAAGGGTCCTGGATGTACTGAAAGTTTGAATACCCTGAATTTCCCTGCCCAAAACTGGTCACTGGCTGATTCCACATATTCGAAATTTGTGACGGATATCCCCAGTTTGATACCGGAATATCGTTTCCATATGATTTGGATGGAGAATTATCAATATTGACCGGGATAGGAGTGAATGAATTTACCATTTTGTCAATTATCGGAATATCAGACCTATAATTGGCTTCTGAATTATCATGACGAATGATATAGGAACCCGTTTTTCCAGTAGCAAGGATAATGAAAGACCTGCTTAACTCTCCTGACTTTGATGTCCAGGTGTAATCATACCGGATCGCCTGGAGATCTGCGAGCTTTGTATCATTCTTAGACATTTGAGTAAAGTTTGATAAATTCGTGAAAGATTTTTCCTGCATCTCTTCCAGATGGCTCAATGTCATATTTCCTGGGAGAAATGTAAGTTTTATCATTGTAATATTTGCAGGTGACGTTATCATAAGATCACGGTATTTATCTGTTCGATCTGACTGCCAGACCTGGGTTCCTGCAGGATACTCAATAGAAAATCCTGCAATTGTGTCGTTTATGGTATACCATTCGATATCTGTCAGGTTGTCAGGAGTAACTTCTGCTCCGTTCCCTGCAATGAGGGTAAAGAGAAAAATCATCATAATACAGGCAATGTAATATTTCTGCATATGGTGAATATTATTTTTAAATATATTAAATTATCCAGTTCAATGGTCTCAAAACCTGAATCTGCTTAAAATGGTAATTACCTTCAAAATGGTGGTACCATTTCCCCCTGGTTGTCATGATATCCATATATTCAAAGCCAAAAATTAGGGGTAATATTTCACTTGGAGGCAAGCCATGTAATGATTAGGTTATATGACCTGAATAGCGAGATTTATAACTTACAACGGACGATTGGAGGAGGAAATAGTATGGACTTTACCTTCACCATCCTTGCAGATCAGCCAGATGGAATTTATTACCCTGCTTTCTCTCTGAACTACCGTGATGCTGGGAGTTTGAGGTATAATATTCCCATACAAGTCGAATTTCCGGAAATTTCAATATCTGCGATTCAGATACCTGAAACCTATCTCACTGATGTTAAAAATAAAATCACCCTCATGGTGGGAAATCCAAAAAGCGTTGATATGACCGGTATCACGATCACCCCGAGTGGAAATGGAATCAAATTTAATCAGACATCATATTTTATTGGGAGACTGGCACCTCATAACTCAACAATGAGTTCACTTGAAATTATTCCTTCTGTCCTACGAATCTCACCTTTGATATCAATTATACCTGCGGAATGAATACTCACCACACCTCATTCTCCCTTCCTATCAGATTTGGGCTGAATAAACTCGCTGCAGATCCGATTCTCAATAATCTGGAGGTAACCTCTGATACTACAGGAAGAAAAATGAGTGGTGATGTTTCGAATAGCGGGTTTAGGATGCATTAGGGGTGATGGTATCCCTTCAGAATGAGACCCAGCAGGATAATCCAAATCTTAACTATGTCATCGGAACTATTCAGGCAGATGATTTTTCTAGCTTTGAACTCACTCTGCCAAGATCAACGCAACCTGATTTTATTCTCCTGATTCACTATAAGGACGATTCAGGGAATCCCTTTACAAAGACCGTCCCTGTGAACCTGGATCAGATATCTCCCTTATCATCATATCAGAGATCTTCCGGAGGGTGTGGATTTGGAGGAGCCACAACTGGCGCTACCGGGGTAGCAACCCGGGGGGGTGGTGGATTTGGATGAGGTAGTAATCCGAGAAATAACCTCGGAAAGGGCATGAATAATATCCCGGTGACTGAAATTGCAATTTCGATCATTGGAATTATTGTTCTGATAGTGGGATGGAGATTGTGGAGAAAGAGAACGAAGGAGAAGAAAATCAATATGGTAAAATGAAAGAGATACTCTCTCTCCTCCTCGTTATCAGATCTTTTTGTGGTATGATATCGGTGAATCTGAATGGGACGATTAATTGGCTAATTGTGAATACTTTGATTTAAAACTTTTTTCGTCAACCTTCACATATTATGAGGTTAAAATCCCTTTGATCCCCAGATCAGTATCCATGGGTTACAATCAGGAATATAATTTTTTAGGGGAAACCTTTTTATTCATCCTATCAAATTTCTTTGCCACATTGGTAGGGATCTTTTGATTCTTTTCCATAACGATCATAGAGGTTTTGTGTGATTATGGCTTCATCAATTAATGTTCCCCGAATGGTGACTATTCTGATCTTCATCGGGATGAGTCTTTTAGCCTTTCCGGTTAGTGCCACTATCTTTGTTCAGGATGGATCAAACCTTACTACCTTGGAACTCTATAACCTGACGAATAGTACAAAACCGGTTGATAATAACGGTTCGGTTGTATTCTTTTACGATCCAACCTGTAGTCCCTGTATACCGGTCCATGAATACCTGGTTAATTATCTATCGAAACACCCAGGTACCAATGTCGAGATGGTAAATTTGTCAAAAGGACAAGATGCAGAAGATCAAATGATTGTCCTGTATATCACACACAATCGTGAATGGATGAATACTCCGGTCATCTTCATCGGTCCAATAGGTATGGAAGGAACCGATGAGATCATATCTGGGTTTGAAGGGGTTTATCGCTGGTATAAGAACAAGGATTGAGGTGAAGGATGCAGAAACAATCTGATTCATGCGTCTGGCAAATCCAGTTAACGCTCAGTGAATCGAAACCCACCTTTTGGGACACGTATCTCAAACCGTGCCCCTTCTCCATATATCCCGGTCTCCTGTATTTCGATTCCAGTGATGCCAAGTATCTCTCTTGCAAGGAATAGATTGAAGGACATTATGCCATTTTGGGGTTCTCATCCCCAAATCCTGATATTCTTTAGTACTATCAAATAGATGTTGAATATCTTTGATTAATTGTGCTTCAACAGCGAAAAAATCCCTGGTATTTTTGGTCCCGGATTCAGCCCGGAGTTCAATGTATCCGAAAAGAGATTATAATTTATTCTGAATATCAGTGAACACGATACAATTTAGGAGGGTTATCTTCTTCTGTACCATATTTAAGGCCACATTTAAGAAGTACAGAATTTCCTTTCCGTACCGTCCTACGAAATTCACCTGAATAATACAGGTATGTATATATATTAAAATATTGTGAATATAACATACATATCTGGCTTGAGCTAATAGGCCGGGGGAAAGTGTACAGGGAATTTCACTGGGAAGGAATCGCCCACCGGGTGGAGAGCATGTATCAGGGTCATGCTTCCTGATACTCTCATTGTTGGGACCATTCTGAATTAATAAGGTGGGTTGTTTCTGAAACACTTGTGCATTATGCAGGAGAGCAATATAGATGGCCTCGAATCGAAGAGAACCGAAAAATGAACCTGAGACGGATGGGCTCCGGATTATTGCAGAGAACCAGCTCTCACAGTCTCATGAAACCATTCAAAATACCGCTGAAACGTCTCAGGATAAGATAATCCACGAACTTCAGGTACATCAGATTGAACTTGAGATCCAGAACCAGGAATTGAAACGGGCTTACCAGGATCTCGAATCCTCCAGGGATAAATATATTGATTTCTATGACTTCAGTCCGGTCGGATTCTTTACGCTGACGAAAGAGGGGCTCATATCAGAGGTGAATCTCATCGGTGCAGCACTCCTTGGGGTGGTAAGAAGGGATCTGATCAATACCAGGTTCAGGGGATTTATTGTTCCTAATTACTATGATGAGTGGGATAGATATTTTCTTCACGTACTCAAAGAAAAAGAGAAACAGATCTGCAGAATCTGCGTTACATCTGATGACGGAATATTAACCAATATTCGGATAGAAGGTATCCGGATTGAAAGAGGAAATAAAGAGTTTCACGTTCGATTGGTAGCGAGTGATATTTCTGACCTGAAAGAGGTCGAAAGAGCCCTTTTGGAGAGTGAAGAGCGATTTAGACTTCTTTTTCAGGATGCCCCAATCCCTTACCAATCTCTTGATACAGATGGTAATTTTCTTAACGTAAACAACACTTGGCTCAAGATGATGGGGTATGATATCCATGAAGTGCTTGGACATTGGTTTGGAGACTTTCTTCCGCTCAATCAGAAGGTTCTTTTTAGAGAGCAGTTCCCGTTCTTCAGGAAGGAGGGAGTTGTTCATGGTGCTATATTCTCGATGCAGAAGAAGGATGGAGAGATCATTATTGTCTCATTTGAGGGGAAGAATGGGTATAATCATGATGCATCAAAGACAGCTTTGGAGATGACTATCAGTTGAGCGAGATTCCGTGTTACTGATAACAAATCGAAGGCCACCCCAAAAAGCGAAACCTTTATATATTTTCGGCGCGGCCCTACGGTGAGCACCGTCGGGCCACCTGCAA
>JAZDKH010000444.1:0-4336 GCA_043803325.1 Methanobacteriota archaeon
ACCACCGGCATCGCCCCCTTCAGGGCCGAGATCGATGATATAGTCCCCGGACTTGATCACATCCAGGTTGTGCTCTATGACAAGGACAGTGTTCCCTTTTGCCACCAGACCATCGAGGACTGAAATAAGTTTCCTGACATCATGAAAATGCAGTCCGGTTGTGGGTTCATCAAGGAGGTATACCGTCTTTCCGGTCGCCCGTTTGGAAAGTTCTCTGGTCAGTTTAATCCTTTGAGCTTCTCCCCCTGACAGGGTGGTAGAACTCTGACCTAGTTTGACATATCCGAGTCCGACATCAAGGAGGGTCTGGAGTTTATTGCGTATCTTCGGGATATTTCCGAAAATTTCCATTGCCTCTTCTACACTCATAGCGAGAGCATCAGCGATGGATTTTCCTTTGTACTTCACATCCAGTGTTTCCCGATTATAACGGGTTCCTTTACACTCTTCACACTCGATATATACATCGGGAAGGAAGTTCATCTCAATTTTTATCAGACCGTCACCCTGGCACGCTTCACATCTCCCTCCTTTTACATTGAATGAGAACCTTCCTGATTTATATCCTCTCATTTTTGCTTCTTTCGTCTCGGCAAAGAGGAGTCGGATCTCATCAAATACCTTGGTATAGGTAGCCGGATTAGAACGTGGTGTCCGTCCGATAGGAGACTGGTCAATGACGATGACTTTGTCCACTTCCTCGTCAAATATCAACTCATCATGAGCTCCGACTTCGACACGGGAGTTGTATACGGCCTTCTGGAGAGCAGGATACAAAGTATCGTATATCAAAGAAGATTTTCCTGATCCTGATACCCCGGTGATGAGGGTGAGCGTCCCCATGGGTATCCGTGCAGAGATCCCTTTCAGGTTGTTCGCCCGGCATCCGGTGATGGTGATGTATCGTGTGCTGGTTCTGCGTTGACTGGGAACATCTATCTGCATCCGCCTGGAGAGGTACGCCCCGGTCAGAGAATCAGGGTGCTCTTCTATCTCTTCTGGTGTCCCTTCTGCGACAACGTGTCCGCCATGGGTACCGGCTCCGGGTCCCATATCGATCACCCAGTCTGCCGCCCTGATGGTATCTTCGTCATGTTCAACGACAATGAGGGTGTTCCCCAGATCACGGAGCTGGCGAAGGGTCTCAATCAGCCGGTTATTATCACGCTGGTGCAGACCGATCGAGGGTTCATCAAGGACATAGAGAACGCCCATCAGGTTTGATCCGATCTGTGTAGCGAGCCGGATACGTTGGGCTTCCCCTCCGGAGAGGCTTCCTGCGGTACGTGACAGGGTCAGGTACCCGAGTCCGACTCTCTGGAGGAAGAGGAGGCGGGACTGGATCTCCTTGAGTACCTGTTTTGCGATCTCTGCCTCTTTATCGGTCAGACTGATCGTCTCAAAGAACCTGATACCTGCCGTGATCGAGAGGTCGGTCACATCCACAATTGAATGGCTGGATATTCTGACTGCAAGAACCGTATCTTTCAACCGTTTCCCATGACAGACCGGGCACTCGGTGATCCGCATGAACTTCTCAAGTTCCCGTTTGCGATACTCCGATTCGGTCTGCTGATAGAGCCGGTCTGCCTGGGGAAGAAGTCCTTCCCAGGTACCTTTATGGGACCAGGTTCCCTGTCCCTGTTTGTAACTCATCCTGAAGTTAATCTGCTCCGGAGATCCGAACATGAGAACTTTCAGTTGTTCCGGGGTGAGATCCTTTATGGGAGTATGGACCGTAAACCCAAAGTGTTCTGCTACTGCGCCAACGAGTTGCGACCGGTATCCGTCCAGGAAGTTCCGGTACGTGGCGATCGCCCCTTCAGCAATAGACTTCTCCTTGTCAGGAATGATCAGTTCATGATCAAAGTCCATCCGAATCCCAAGACCTTTGCATTCAGGACACGCTCCAAACGGACTGTTGAACGAGAACATCCGTGGTTGGAGTTCTTCAAATGTCATACCACAGATTGGGCATGCCATCTTTGCCGAGTAGAGGTGATCGATTCCATCCTCCCCAACCGCGATGACGAGTCCATCAGATCTTGTTGTCGCCTGTTCACTTGCCTCGACAATGCGTGAATGATCCGAGGTGTCTATCCGGTCGATGACGAGATCGATGGTATGCATTTTATACCGTTCAAGGGTGATCTCATCCTCGGTACGGTATATCTCTCCATTCACTCGTACCCTGGCAAATCCTTCCTTATTGAGATCTTTGAAGAGCTGCTGGTAGGTTCCCTTTTTCTTCCTGATAAGGGGGGCCATGATGGTGACCATCCCTGAGATATCCTCCTCAATCTTCTCTGCTATCTTTTCCGGGGACTGGGCGATGATTGGGAGATTATGCTCAGGGCAGTAGGCAATACCCACCCGGGCATAGAGGAGTCTGAGGTAGTCATAGATCTCGGTGACCGTTCCGACTGTAGATCTGGGATTTTTACTGGTTGATTTCTGTTCTATGGAGATAGCAGGTGAGAGTCCCTCAATACTGTCAACATCGGGTTTGCTCATCAGTCCTAAAAATTGCCTGGCATAGGATGAGAGGGACTCAACATACCTGCGCTGCCCTTCTGCGTATATGGTATCAAACGCAAGCGTGGATTTTCCTGATCCCGAGAGTCCGGTGATGACTACGAGTTCATCGCGAGGGATGCTGATGGTGATATTTTTCAGATTGTGTTCTCTGGCACCCTTAATGATCAGTTTTCCCCCGGTCAGGCTATGGGAAGTCTGGCCGTTGTGTTGTTCCAGGGGGGGATTAATCAGAATTCCTCCCAGATATTTCAAGGAAGAAGGTGAGGTTTGTTATGGGTGAATTTCCCTGTGTCATCTCCCTAATATCTATTCTGATCCACAATTATACTTTGGAGACGGAGATATGTCTACCACCGGAACTGACTGCCCAGGTTAACCCGGAGGTGACTGCATGATCTTTCCGTCCTTCACCTGCACCGGAACTGATGTGCTCCCTCTCCAATACCAGAGATATCATGCTGAAAAGGAACTGAATAATCTTAAATCACAGGACAAACAGAACCACTCCACTTTGAGATATGGGTTGTGTATGGGGTTCATGGCGGGATAGTATATTGAACCCGTGGGGGAAGCATGAAACCCGGTCACCACTTAAATTTATCACATCGAACACTGTTTGTATAAACGAGTTCAGTTTATCTTCCCTGCATGGATTGGGTTTGGTGCATTTGATTCCGATTGGTCACGGTTTTAGAAATGTGGGTTCTGGCTGATATGGTGGCAGTCATGAAACCGGCTTCATGCAAACAAAAAGGCCGAGCCCTCCAGAATTGGGTTTGTGAACTTCTCCGGAAGTCATTCAGACTATCGACTGCAGATGTCCGCCCGGCCATTATGGGTGAATCTGGTATGGATATCAAACTCTCTGAGACTGCCCGGAAGAGGATACCGCTCGCTATTGAATGCAAGAACACGGAAGCAATCAACCTCTGGAAAGCCTGGGAGCAGGCAGTAACAAATGCAGCGAAAGATCCCTTCACCCCCTCCTTTTCATCAAAAAGAACGGAAAGAAACCACTCATGGTGATAGATGCTGAGCTCGGGTTGAGTCTCCTGCATGAATTGGCATTGTTGAAAGGCATCATTCGGGAGGACGAGGTGAAGGATTGAGTGGCGATACTTGGCATGTATCCGGCATCCTGCAGGTCAGAGCAAAGAAGAATGGAACCCGGGCAGAAATTGAGGGCAAACTGGCAAAGGCTCTTGATGATATCTGCCTGTACGCTTCTCTCCAACATCCGGAGTATGAGTTTGAAAGACCTGCTGTGTCATTGTGGCAAAGATTGTCGGACAGGTTAAGATCATAAACAGTTTGGGAAAAATATGAGAACAAAAACTACTGAAAAACCGGTCCGATTGAATAGAATTGAACAGATGATCCTTGATGATATCCGGGAACATTCGGGGAGTACTCAAAATCAAGTCGTTACAAGAATATCAGCAGAATATTGTCAGAGTTATGTTTATAATACAATTAAAAAGCTCCAAATGAGAGGGCATTTAGATACCAAATTGGAGAAAAATACACTCAGGGTCTGCTTAAAAAATTAAATAAAAAATTTTATGGTAATCAAGACTACAGGAATACAAATCAGTAATTGAATTTTGACATCAATTTTAAGTTTGTAGTTACTTTCAGGAGTGGCATGATATGCCTCCACATGATTATGATCACCGTTTTGATAAATTGTATTATTATAAATTACGTCAAACATATTGGTCCTGCGGGTATTGACCTTTACAAATTCAATGTAACTTGACATGGAGAAATTAGAACCTAATTATATCACAAGATCCAT
>JAZDKH010000445.1:0-2319 GCA_043803325.1 Methanobacteriota archaeon
CGTATTGAATCTCACCCATACGGGGGTATAATCGTGTTCAAATCCTTCCTAATTACTACATATTTGTTCCGTGATCAGACCATCTCTTCAGAAATATCAATACCGATGCGGGAGCCCGGTATCAGCATGGCGTCTCGGTTAGTATTTAATCGGATATCAGGGATCCTGGATCATACCCCCGGACAATCTATTCGTGAAAATCGGGTATGGAATAGATATTTTCCTCTATCTCCCAGGGGGTGTGGATGATATGATCCGAAGACATATTACCGGAGGGACACATTCAGGCCAGAGAAAGCAAAAGAGAAACCTGCCTATACCTCAAGGGGTACTATGGATCCTGAGACTGCTCATTCTCCTCTGCACCCTCCTCTTCCTTGTTTCTGCGGCAACCGCCGCCTCACCGGTAGTGAAGATACCGGTCAGTTTTAGAGATGATAGTGGGCTTATCAGCGCTCGCCCAGCGGTACAGCCTGCCATCGTCCCCTCACTTCCGGGAGGAGCGACACCAGGGGTATCATCCAGGATCATATCCCCGGTGGTCCGGGAGCCGGTTCGCGGCACAGAGCGCTGCACTATCTGCGGAACCGATGACACAAACCAATCTGTGGCCGGATCTGAACCTGCTCGTATTGCTCAGGGTGAGGAAGCGAAGAAGATTGCCGAGATCCAGGCAAACATCAGCAGAGAAGATAGAGACTGGGTCGCGGGTCATACCTCGGTCTCCAATCTCACATCTGAAGCGTTCAATCGGTTGCTCGGGGCAGAACCTCCCGAGGAGATGTTCGAATTGAATAATACTCCCGCGCTACCCACCTTCCCGGCTGCCTCTCTTCCATCTTCCTTTACCTGGCAATCAAACGGCGGGGATTACACCACGCCGATCCGGAACCAGGGGCAGTGCGGTTCTTGCTGGGCCTTTGCGGCGACCGGAGTATTTGAGACATTCTGGGAGCGACTCAACCAGAATCCGGCTTTGAATCCTGATTTTGCCGAGCAGTACCTGGTCAGTTGCTCGTATGAGAATGGGTGCGGTGGCGGCTGGAATCCGCTCAGCTTATTTATTAATCAAGCCGGGAAGTCAGGAGGCGTCGGGACGGTCGTAGAAACTGATTATCCCTACACCGCCTCTGATTCATCGTGCAAAAACCTGAATGGCTACACCCGGTATAAAGCACCGGCGGGGACCGCGTGGTATATGGTGAGTGGGTGGAGTATTCCCACCAATGATCAGATCAAGAGTGCGGTTTCTACCTATGGTCCACTCTTTGTGACCCTCGGAGTTGATGGTACATTCAGTGCGTATCGGAGCGGCATCTACTCAAGTTCATACAGCGGGGGAATCAACCATGCCGTCGTTCTCGTCGGGTGGGGCACTGCAGCAGACGGGCGGACCTACTGGATATGCAAGAACTCATGGGGCACCTGGTGGGGTGAGGCTGGATGGTTCAGGATCTATGCCGGTTCGAATTATATTGGCTATGCTGCCGCATATATGACAAATCCATATCTTCCTGCTCCCACGATCTCTGCGATCACCCCGGCCAGTGCCAAGACCGGATCTCTTGTACCAATTACCAACCTTGCAGGCTCTAATTTTATCTCTGGGGCCCGGGTGAACCTGACCCGAACGGGGTCTGCGAATGTGACGGCAATGAATGTTCAGGTACCAACTTTATCACAGATAACCGGGTCGTTCAACCTTGCCGGAGTGACATCAGGAGTCTGGAATGTGATAGTAGTTAATCCGGATGGGAAGATCGGAAGTCTGGCAAATGGGTTTACGGTGCTCCCTAACCTGACTGCCAGGTTCTACGGGGTGCCGGGGACCACAGTCTCTCCTTATACGGTGAAGTTTTATGATGTTTCAGAAGGAAATCCAATCTCATGGTCATGGAACTTCGGGGATGGAGTTACCAATACCACAAGAAATCCATCCCATACCTATAGTCCGGGTACGTATAGTGTAAGTCTGACCATCAGTGACGGGGTGAGCTCAAGTTCGACCGGAGGGTGATAATTCGTATTCCTCAAACGAACCCATATATTAAGGTAAGAAGGATGGATACACAGGATTTTGGTTTTAGGGATCTAAAATGAGGGTATATTACTCACCGATTCACCCCCTCTATCAGAATATTACCTTTTTTCCCTGAAGAACGAAAACCAATTTAATATCATATCAGGCATGACACCGTCATTGAGAAGTGCTGATGCATACTCTTTTTCCCGGATCTGTCCGATTGCATTTTGAGTTGTTTTTTCTCCACCTCCTTTCGAATCTGCTGTTTTAAATTCAATAATATATGCAGCTTTATG
>JAZDKH010000446.1:0-2725 GCA_043803325.1 Methanobacteriota archaeon
CTCTGAGGTAGTACTGATGTCATACCTTCAAAAATCACCCTGGATTATCCATTACGATGCATCAAGCTGTAATGGATGCGATATCGAAGTACTTGCCTGCCTGACACCGCTCTATGACGTTGAAAGGTTTGGTATCATCAACACCGGCAATCCCAAACATGCTGATATCTTTGTCATCACTGGCGGTGTGAATGAACAGAACAAAGAGGTGGTAAAAAACCTCTATAATCAAATTCCAGACCCAAAGGTAGTAGTAGCAGTCGGTATCTGTGCATGTTCGGGAGGAGTATTCCGGGAATGTTACAATATTTCCGGAGGAGTGCATTCGGTAATCCCGGTAGATGTATACGTGCCCGGGTGTGCTGCCCGACCAGAATCCATCATAGACGGAATTGTGCAGGGTCTTGCGATCCTGAATGAAAAACATAAAGCCATGAAAAAGGGAGGAGGAATTCATGAAGAGTAACGAACAGAAGATCGTCCTGACAGAACCTGAAGACCTGCTCCCTGCAGTCAGAGAGTATTATTCTTCCGGCTGGCGTCTGGTGCAGATGTCATGTGCCAGGATCGGGGAGATATATGAGATTACGTACTCATTTGATAAGGATCTCGTCATGGAACATCTCCGAATCATCATCGGACCTGATGTGGAGATCTCCAGTATCACCTGCATCTATCTTGCAGCATTTACCTATGAGAATGAGATCGCGGATCTCTATGGTATTCCCATCACAGGAATAGCCATAGATTACAAAGGAAAATATATCACAACCTCAATTCCTCATCCATTCAAAGGAACAGTAACCACGGTTAAAAAAGGAGGCACAGAATGAGCAGGCAGATTACCGTTCCGTTTGGTCCCCAGCATCCAGTACTTCCAGAGCCGATTCATCTGGATCTTGTTCTTGAGGATGAACGGGTCATCGAAGCTATCCCATCCATTGGATATGTGCACCGAGGCCTTGAAGCCCTGGTAGAAAAACGTGATTACAAGGATTATGTCTATATTGCTGAACGTATCTGTGGAATCTGTAGTTTCATTCACAGTTCCACATACTGCCAGGCGATCGAGACGCTTATGGAAGTGAAGGCTCCCCCCCGTGCTGAGTATCTCAGAACTATCTGGTCTGAATACTCCCGTCTGCACAGTCATCTTCTCTGGCTCGGGTGTTTTGCAGACAGTATGGGTTTTGAGAATCTGTTCATGAACTCCTGGCGGATCAGAGAGCAAATTCTTGATGTCTTTGAAGCAACGACTGGAGGAAGAGTAATTCAGGGTGTCTGCAAAGTCGGCGGAGTCAGACGTGATATTTCAGAACAGCAATTCGATTCTATGAAGGCCGGGCTTCAAACCATGATCCCTGAACTCGAAGACCTGACCCGGGTGTTTTATGATGATCAGACCGTGCAGAGTCGGACACAGGGGGTGGGGGTCCTTTCAAAGAGTGCGGCGTATGAACTCGGCGCCGCCGGACCAATGCTCAGAGGGAGCGGAGTAGCTCAGGATATGCGTATGCTTAGATATGGAGCATATGGAGAACTGGATTTCCAACCGGTTGTCGAAGAGGCAGGAGACTGTTATGCCAGGTGTTTAGTCAGGGCTAAAGAACTTTTTGCGTCAGTGGATCTGATTCGTCAGGCAATAGACCAGATACCGGACGGGGCAATCGATACCCCGGTGAAAGGGAATCCGGATGGCGAGTTTTTTGCCCGTGCCGAGCAGCCCCGGGGGGAAGTGGTCCATTATGTCAGGGGAGCAGGAAAGAAGAACCTACTTCGACATCGGGTGAGAACACCGACCGCAGCAAATATACCGGCATTGGTATCGATTCTGAAAGGGTGCGAGATGGCTGATGTTCCGGTGATTGTCCTTTCGATAGATCCCTGTATTGGATGCATGGAGCGGTAAAAATGAGAATTTTACCAATCTTCAAGACGATCCTTCAGTATCTCGTCCACGGACCTGCAACGCTCCGGTATCCGTATGAACCGGCAAAACAGACCTTGATAACCCGCGGACACCTGGAAATCATCATAGAAGATTGTATCTTCTGCGGACTCTGCCGGATGCACTGCCCTGCACAGGCCATTGAAGTGAGCAAACCAGACCGGACCTGGGAGCTCGATGTGTTCAGATGTATCATCTGCGGATGTTGCGTTGAATACTGCCCGAAAAGTTGTCTTTCCCTAGCCCAGACCTACCGGCAGCCATTAAAGAACCAGATGACAGAGAAGTATCAGGGGCCTGCCCCTATGGAGCATTCGACGGAATCGATATAAAATAAGAGAGATCCTAATCACAACATAGATTACTCAACAATGATCTTCTTTTTTGCACCTTTCTTCTTTCTCTCGATCAGTTTTTTCACCTTCTTCAGCCTGAATATATCCTCGCGTTCCCGCTCTTCAATAGCAAACCTAATAAACTTTGCTTGCTGTTTCAGCTCAGGAATAACAATCTGATCCAATGCATTCACCCGTCTCCGGTTCATCTGGATCTCATCCCCAAGGCGCCGGAGTGCGGTTTCACTCTCGGCAAGCCTGATGATGATATCTATCGCTGACTCGTACTTCTCAGCGGTCTCATCAATCCTTCCGCTTGTCCCGATGATACTGTACCCACGCTGCATAACATTTAGCATCACACTCGTCTTCTGAATGACCGGGACCGGAACACCCATGATATTCTTCCCGGTAATATCAACGGTTAGTTGACGTTTCGTAG
>JAZDKH010000447.1:0-9766 GCA_043803325.1 Methanobacteriota archaeon
GAAAATAGAGATGAAAGGTAAGAGACTGGCCCTCAAAGAACAGACCTCCCTTGATATGTTACCAATTTGTCCTTCAGTTCCGGTGGTTAAAGATAGGTTTCACGGGCAGATGAAGATATGAGAGTGGTAAAGTTATGAGTTCTGGGCTCAATATTATTGTACTATCTCTTGATGTGACTATTGGAGAATGTTATCTTACCTATGCCATGAATCCCGGACCAAGGTTGACCCCGAGCAGGACTGAGATCCCGGCTTTTATCAGTTCCATCGCAATGTCCGGATGCCGGAGATAGGAGATATACAAATCACAGGGAGGAATGGTGATGTCGATATCATCAACAACCAGTGAAGAGGGAAACGGGAGAAGAATCCATTTTGTAGGAAACCGCTTTCTGATCTGTTCAAAGGCACGCTCCCCATACTGTTCGTCACTCACAATTCCGATCTTCACAAATATCTGCACGTATATGAAAGACTATTTTAATAAATATTGAGATGATGAACATATACCTCATACCGAGAATCATTTCAACGTGAAAATCATGGGTGTGAAATATTTCTTTATTATTCTTTTCTGCATCCTCGCTCTTTCAGGATTGGTCTCCGGGTCCGAAGGAAACAGTTCTGCTGCAACCCAATCATCTACTAATAATACCTCTGAAATTCTCTCTATCTCTGATGTTCAATCGATTCTGAACAACCCGGAACACTATCTTGGAAAAAACGTTAAATTGAAAGGGGTTGTGTCAAGAATATATCCTGGGCAACACCAGTTTGCTGTAGCTGACCGGGTTGGCTGTTCCCTATGTGCAGCTAAGATTTCGCGAAGTTCAATCACAATAAAATATTCGGGAAAAATCCCGAAATACATGACAATTGTTCAGATATCCGGGATATTGACCCATGATAACCATCAAAGGTATCTGATCGATACAACATCCATAATCAACTGATTCATCATATCGAGACCTATTACTGGTCGAATCATAAAATCTACCGATTCAAGGAAGATGGAGACCGATCAATAATCACCTATCTTCATCAGCAGTGGAAGAAGAATACGAAACAGAAATAACAGGTGTCAATATGAAACAAAAAGTCCTCTTTATCTGTACTCATAATTCAGCCCACTCCCAGATGGCTGAAGGATATCTCAACACGAAGTATAGTGATCGGTATGAAGCATATAGTGCTGGAACTGAAGTGACCCGGGTTAATACTCTTGCTCTAAAGGCGATGAGTGATATCGAAATTGATATCACTCACCATCGCTCAAAGGCACTGATCGAGTTCTTTGACCTGGATATCGATCTCGTGGTAATCGTCTGCGATAGTGCAAATGCTGCCTGTCCAATGTTCCCCGGAGCAAAGAAGATGATCCATGTCAATTTCCCGGACCCATCAGGAGCAACAGGGAGCGAAGAAGATCGGATGAAGGTATTCCAGAAGGTCAGAGACGAGATTATCAGATGAATAGATAAAGAATTGGGCACCCGATTTTTTATAAATTGGGGTGATTATTATCCCATAAACAGCAATGCAGTGAAATACAGACCAATCAGAATAAATATAACCCCAACGAGTCTCCTGAACCAGACCTCAGCAGCCTGTACCTTTCCCAGAAAATTACTACACCGCTTCACCCCGGTAACCAGAGGCACCGAGAAGAGGATCACTGGCAGACCCGTTGCAAATCCGAATGCCAGGGGAACCCTGATCGGATCCCGGGTACTTAGAGCCAACGGTACCAGCATTCCGAAGAAGAGGACCGTACTGAACGGGCAGAAACTCAGAGCAAAGAGGATCCCCAGGAAGAAACTCCCGAGCAGTTCCTGGTCTGATAACTTTTGAGACATCCGTTCTTTAAGGTCCTGCAGACCGGCATGCTCAAAGCCAAAGGACAGCGGAATGACCTCAAGCATCAAAATACCGCAGATCAGAAGAATCGGACCAAGGAGCAGATCGCCATACTCCTGAAGAAACAAGGCGATTGACTGAACATTCAGTCCACACAGGACGATAAGTGCAGCGATTGCGACATACACGAACATCCTGCCAAGACTGTACAGCAGTCCGACGAGGATGGTGTATCAGATGTCACCAATCTTCCGAGAGACATATGCGATTGTCGTGACATTGGTCGCCATCGGACAAGGACTGATTGCCATCACCCGCCCGATAAAAAAGGTTGCAACGCGGGGGATATCACTGGTCCCCATCGCCTCCATAAAACTCATAGATCAGTCAAAGAAGTCACCTGCCAACCGAAGATCGATAACCCCTTTCAGGTAATTCATATACTGCGTCTGATTTCCGGTCATATACCAGGCCTTGTGGACACTTTCTTTGTAGAATCTGGTGGTATTATGCACCCCAATCATAAGCGACGAACCGGTTACTTCGTACTGCTTAACCAGCTCAGCATTCGATGAATCCTGGTAGTTAATATGATTAAAGACAAGTTTCTTACTCTTGATCTCGTTTGGGAAATATGTCTTCACGGTCTCTTCAGCAAAATCTCCAACCGTACTACAGCTCCGGCATCCGTTCGTAGGGTGGAAATAATAAATCTCAACTTTTTCCACCGGGGAAGAAAGACCTTCGATTTTTGACTGATTTGAAGGGGATATGCACCTGGTAGAGAGAAGAATCCCGAAAAAAATGGCAATGATCAGGAAAAAAAGGATAACCGGATCTGATATGTCCTTTCATGAATATTCACGATATCTTCAGTGAGCTGTCCTGATTTTTTATCAGTAATAAAACTAATATAAGATACGTTAGGGAATATTATTCCTCAAATGATCCTGCTAATCTTTTATCAAGGATATCTTTCAGATAGGTCATAAATTCGTCTTTGTTCCCAACCTTATACCATGCCTTGATATTCTCTTCCTTATGGAATCCTGTTGTATCAGTTACCCCAATCATTAATGAAGAACCGGTAACTTCGAACTTCTTGACCAGATCGGCATTCTTCGAATCCTGGTAATTAATATGGTCAAAGACGATCTTCTTGCTTTTAAGTTCAGCCTGATATGATTTATTAATCAATTCCTCAGCATATGCTCCAATAGTCGTGCAGGTAATACATCCGTTTGTCGGGTGAAAGTGATATACTTCAACCTGGACAGCGCTCGCAGGTGTACTATTTGTTTCTACGGCCGTGACTCCAGCGATGAAAAACCCAAAGCAGACAATAAAAAGGATCAGAGAAGTGGCTATGATCCGACGTGTGACATGAGAAAAAATTTGATTCATGGATACACCTGACAGAGAAAATTATGACAAGTTCTGATAACCGGGTTGGTAAATATGGATATTTTTGCATTAGTGTGACGCAAAATATTACAAACCCTGCTGCCCCATATTCAATTAATTTTGAATTGATAAAAAGTTGTCGCAACGAGTAAAGTTATATGTCATTTTTCCTGTATCACTCACATCTGTGAATTCTCCAAGATCAGGATTAACAAATGCGAAAGTGAAAAAAGATATTCGTGTTACAGCCAGATTTGAATACACCGTTTTCCAGTTTGGGTGATTGAATATATGAGATAAATCCCCTCCGGTTCTTTTTCTATCAATCCGGCGGTAGTCAGAGTTTTGAGATGATATGATAGTTTTGAGTCGGCTATATCGATCACCTCTTTAATAACACAGACACAGAGAGGCTGGATATTAAGAAGATAGAGAATCTGGAGTCGAAATGGATCTGAAAGTGCGGAAAAAACATTCTTCTTTCGTACTAATTCTTCATCTGGAGGGAGATATTGTTTAAGACCGTCTATGCCGCCGACCCGACATAAGGAGTCTTCAATTGGTTCAGGCAATCCCATATCTGGTGATTCCTCGTATTGATGTGATTCTCATCCTATTTTATACTCCGTGTATTCTTAACTCTCTTAGTATTATTCAACAACTGTTGAAATTCGTATCGATATCAGGAAAGAGGTATTATTAAATAGTTCAACGCCACTTCAATAATTATTGAATTGTTAAACTTCGTTTCATTTCAAACAAATCGAGATGATGATAATGCCCAATATTATGCCGTTTTTTGGAATGCTGATTCTCTTATTTAGCCGGAGCCGGGATCTTCTGCTTCATGGTGATGGTTGGAATGATGACTATGATACGCCGGGTGATGCTTTATAGTTTTATCACCAGAGCATTTCGTCATAACGAATGAGATCCATTCAAATTGAGAAATAGGAAATAATAATGGTATTTGAATTAGTACAATCAGCCGCAGACTGGATCGTCTATACCCTTTTAGGGCTGAGTCCGGCAAGTCCAGCAGGGAGCTCTCTGAACTTCTTTCTCTATGACACGGTGAAGATCTTCATTCTACTCATAGTGATCGTCTTTGCAGTCACCTTCCTCAGGTCATTTTTTTCTCCGGAGAAAACTCGTGCCTGGCTTGCTGAACGAAAGGGCTCCACCTTTATCGGCCATATTCTGGCCGCCCTGCTCGGAATCATCACACCGTTTTGTTCATGTTCAGCAGTCCCGCTCTTCATCGGGTTTGTTGAAGCCGGTATCCCGCTTGGTGTTACATTCACATACCTGATTGCCGCTCCAATGGTGAACGAAGTCGCCCTGGTTATGCTCTATGGTATGTTTGGCTGGAAGGTTGCCGTTGTATACATTGTGTCTGGTGAGGTGATCGCGATCGTAGCTGGCCTCATTATTGGCAGATTGAAACTCGAACGATTTGTTGAAGAGTATGTCTATCAGGTCAAAGTCAAAACAACCCGGGCAGTAATGTATGAACCAACTTACATTGAGCGATTTCAGGAATCCTGGATAGAAACACTCGATATCGTAAAACGGATATGGTTGTATGTTGTGATCGGTATCGGGATAGGAGCCCTGATGCATGGCTGGGTCCCAGCCGGAGCACTGGCTGCGTATGCCGGGAAGGATAATCCGTTTGCAGTTATTGTTGCCGTCATTATCGGCGTTCCCCTGTACAGTAATGCAGCCGGAATCATCCCGCTTGTATCAGAACTAACCCGTGCCGGGGTCGCGATGGGGACGGCACTCGCATTTATGATGGCTGTAACAGCCCTTTCTGTCCCTGAGATGATTCTACTTAGAAAAGTACTCAAACCCCAGCTTCTTGCCGTTTTCATCGGGGTGGTCGGGACCGGGATCATATGTATCGGGTATCTCTTCAACTGGATGATGGGATAGTCTGAAAGCATAATTGAGAAATAATCGCGTTGCGATTATTCTTCATAAAAATCGAACGAAAGATGAATATCTTATAAGATCAGATGAGTTCAAAATAAGGTGAAATAATGAAGATCGAAGTACTAGGATCCGGATGTTCAAAATGCAAGCGGATGTATGATAACGTGGCAGAAGCAGTGAAGAAATCGGGTCTTCAGGCGGATGTCGTGAAAGTCGAGGAACTGAACGAGATTGTGACCCGTGGCGTTTTGATGACCCCGGCTCTATTCGTGAATGGAGAAGAACGGGTCACGGGTCGGATTCCGACCGTGAATGAACTGGTTGAGATTCTGAAAGAGGGCGTGTAATGGCACAGCAGATTCCATGTTCCTGTAGTGGCGGGGATAAATCGCGGATCATCTTCCCCTGCTGCGGGCAGGCGAATACCGGGCAGATCACAAATGCAGCTGCAATTCAGCTCGATGAAGAAGGTTATGGGGGATATGCCTGCACCGCCCTCCTTGTATCGTCAGAATCGCTTGCGCAGCGGGCACAAGAGGTCGATGAAGTCATAGCGATAGACGGGTGCGGAATGAATTGTGCAAAAAAGATCGCTGAACAGGCGGGAGTAGCAGTCCATCAACACCTGGTAATCACTGATCTGGGTATTGAAAAGAAGAGTGGTGATCGATCGTTTACTGATGGAGAAGTAGAATCAATAGTATCAGCCGTCTGGAAAGGAGAAGGAAATCTTCAGGAATCAGAGGGAGGGAAGAAACCATCTGATGGTTCAGGTGATTGTGGCTGCAGCGGAAAATGCTGTTGATCTAATCTATTTTTTTATGCTCGATGATGATGGGATAACCCTGATCACTTGCTGCGGGATATCAAACACAGGTAAACTCACCGCGAAGGTGGGAGAGATACTTATTCGGCGATGTCCGGATATGATCGAACATTGTATTTCTTCCCGGGTGGATCCGGACCGTCTCCATAATGCTCTTTCTCATGCAGAAAAGATTGCGGTTCTTGACGGATGTACTGATTGTTGTGGGAGCAAGAAGGTGCGAGAGCAAGGATATGAACCGGAGATTCATTTCATTGCAACCGAATGCGGAATTATAAAAAAAGGTATGGAAGAGCCGCGGTTTGATGAGATTGAGCACCTGACCGCGATTGTCCGGGAACATCTCCGGTGATCCAGATCGCTGAAGTAAATTCGATACATTCTTCTTTGATTTGTATACACTTCGGATGATTCCAAACCTATTGATACCGTAAAATCCAATCTCTTGTTTCACCTCATCAATCCGCTTATATCCTTCATGTTAGAATAAAATTATGAGACTTCAAGAAACGATTGCTTGAGTAGAGTTTCCAATTCTTTTTCTATTTTCGTAAAAGAAATATAAGAATGGATCCCCTCATCGCGTTTGTGATCACCCTTGTTCTGATCACCATCGTCAGCATTTGGTATAGGATATCTCCGTTCTTTACTCTTATCGGGGGGGCAATATTATTCGGGCTTCTCGCGGGCATGACACCCGATGCGACTATGCAGGGGATTATTGCCGGTATCGGCAAAGTTTTTTCAGCATTTGGTATCATCATCCTTTGTGGAGCAGTTATTGCCAAACTATTGCAGGAACAGCATCACACAGAAGATATTGTAGCCGATATCAGACGATATGTGAAAAACCCACCGGTGGTTGCAGGGGTATCAGGATACCTTTTATCGGTACCAATCACCTGCTGCATCACTTCGTATATTATGCTGAATCCGATACTCAACAGTCTTGAAAAAGATACTAAGAAGCGCAATGTGCTCTTGTATCTTGCTGCGGTCGGTGGGATCATCTCCTATGCCCTCGTGTATCCCACACCCGTCGTCATTCCACTCTACAATGCGTTCTCTGGCGGAATTAGTCCAGTCCTGTTTGACGCAATATCTATCCCACTCTCGCTTCTTGTACTGGGAGGAATCCTCCTTTACTTCCGGTTCGTTTATCCGGATGTTACCATTCCACCAAAAATTGTGTCACAAACGATAACTCCTGAAATCCCAGTATTCAAGACATCTGTCTTATATGAAGGAATTCACTGGCGAGCATGGGCCCCGTTTATAGCGATTCTAATCTCCATTCCTGTCGCTCTCCTCCTCCTGAACCTGTCCCAGGTAAGTATGATCAACTTCATCATGCTTGTCGGCGCAGTAACGGCAATCGCCCTTGCACCTTCTACCGTACGGGCACCGGGATTGTCGCAGGGAGCTAAACACGCTGGTCTTATCATCTTCGACATCTGCGGGGCAGGGGCACTCGGTTTTGTGATTGTAAAAAGCGGATTTGCTCAAATAGCGTTGGGTCAACTGACGCTTCTGGTTCCCATCATTCTCGTACCATTCATCCTCGCAGCATTGATCGAGACGGCTCAGGGGTCACGGGTGGTGACTGCAGTGATCACGGCCGAAGTTCTCGCAGGTTCATCCGTTGTCAGTATAATCCACCCGATCCCACTTATCCTCCTTATCAGTGCCGGTTCGTGCATCATCTCCTACGTAACCGATCCCTTCTTCTGGCTTGTTCAGCGGACGACCGGGGACGACATCAAGACGGTGGTGAAGGATTACACACTGCCGATCGCAATCGTTGGTGTTGGGATTTTCATTGTTGCGGTTGCCCTGGAATACCTGGTCTTCCGATAAATGAGAAGGTTACCCTTCAGGATTACTCAAAACATGGATCTCGAATAGGATGAATCTATTACTCGTTCTCACTTCTCCTGGATTATGAGAGATTAAAGTATCAAGTCCTTATCCATTCTTTTTCACGTATATTTTAGAGGCAGAACCTCTTATCAAATCGAGAAAATTATTAATATTCAAGGCTATTTCAGAAATCAATCCGGATGACTGTGAACCTCTTCGACCACTGAACAGTTTGTGCATGTAATACATTCAAACTCCAGTGTCGAATAGAGAATCTGATATTTTTTGAGTCGTTCTTTAATCTCCTGTTTCATCTCCTCTATTCGCTCCATATCTTTCACACAGGAATAGACATGCGTATCAAGGACATGGATATTTGAACAAAGGCTCCAGAGGTGAAGATGATGTACATCCTCGACATCGGGGACCGATTTGATCTCTGCGATAACCTCATCGAAACTAATTGACCGGGGAGCGAACTGAAGAAGTACCGAAGTTGTCTCTCTGAGTATCCCGATTCCAGTTCCAATGATAATCACACTGATTATTCCTGAAAGGATCGAATCAATGAACACCTGGCCGGTCAAATATATCCAAACTGCCGCCACGATGACCGCAACAGATGAGAGCATATCCCCGAGCACATGCAGAAACGCACTTCGCATATTGAGATCATGACTCCCATGAAGCAGGAACATGATTGCGAGATTGGCCAGAAGTCCGACAATCGCAACAATGATCATGATCCCGCTCTGGATAGGGGAGGGATTAAAAAACCGCTGATATGCTTCCCAGATAATGACCCCACTTATCCCGATGAGCAGGAGTGAGTTGATAAATGCAGCAAATATTTCAGTTCGGTGCAGCCCGTAAGTCCTCTCTTGAGTTGCAACCCGGGTTGCCAAAATCATAGCACCGAGAGAGAGGATCAGGGAAAGTACATCGCTGAACATATGCCCGGCGTCACTTATCAGGGCAAGAGAACCGGAAATATATCCTCCGATTATTTCCACGAGTAAAAAGAAACCAGTTATCAGGAGAGCTACTTTGATCCGCCTGATATCAGAATGATTTGTGTGTTCTTTCATAATACTGTATAAAGACCAGTCCCTCTTCCCTTCCTTTTCCCGTTTCTTCCTGCAGACTCTTGGATCCGCTCCATCAGGTCGAGTGCCCGCTGTTTTATTAGATAATATTCATTAGTTTGAGGATCAACTGGACTGCAAATATCCAGAGAACTACGCCAAATCCTGCTTTAATATAACCACTAGATATCTTCACCATGCTCCGTGCGCCTATGGTTGCTCCGATAAACACGGCTACAACAGTGCCAAGGATTAGAGAAACATCAAGGCTGCCACTTCTAAGATGTCCTAAAACTCCGAAAATAGACGAGAAAATTACAATGAAACTGACTACCCCGGCGGAATTTTTGGTTGGATACCGGCAAAGAAAGATCAAAAACGGGACAATGATGATTCCGCCTCCAACTCCCAATAAACCGGAGATAATGCCGACAAAGAAACTGAAGACCACAATGAGGGCGTACATCCCTTGGGAGAATTTGATCGGACAGGCACCTTCCGGAACAGCTCGCTCCCAGTACGTGTAGATCATCCGTCCTCCAGCGCCAATGAGGAAGATTACGAATAGCCACATCAGGATCGCGGGGTTGATGAAAGCGGTCATTACTCCGCCAAGATAGGCACCAAGGCAGATACCCGGAATAAACCAGAGTGCAAACCTGATATCAACCAGATTTGATCGGTAGTATACAATCGAGGCAGAAAGAGCCGTAACGAGATTGAGGACCAGAGAGGTGGATATCGAGATCAGGGTTGCATAACCGAGAAGAAAGAGGATTGGTGTGTAGAGCGAACC
>JAZDKH010000448.1:0-7412 GCA_043803325.1 Methanobacteriota archaeon
AGCCCACTTCCCTGTATTTCTAAATATAAACAGAGCATACTACCAGACATGGCACCACTGAAAAAAACTACCCAAAAGGGGGTTATGAATCCCAAGCTTGAGGCAGCAATCAATGAGCAGATCAATGCTGAACTCTATTCAGCATACCTGTACCTCTCCATGTCATCATGGTTTGATTCAACCGGGCTCAAAGGATTCGCAAACTGGGAGCGTGTTCAGGCAATGGAGGAGCGGGATCATGCATTGAAGTTCTTTGATTACGTATGCGCACGGGGAGGTCGGGCAATTATGAAACAGATCGACGCCCCACCCGTATCCTGGAAGACCCCGCAGGATGCCTTTGAAACACAGCTCGATCATGAACTAAAAGTGACCGATCTTATTAATAATCTGGTCAATTTAGCGATGGAAGAGAAGGATCATGCAACCGTTAACTTCCTCCAGTGGTTTGTTGGAGAACAGGTGGAGGAGGAAGAAAATGCCAGAACAACCCTTGACCAGCTGAAGATGATCAGTCAGGAGAAGGGTGTCGGTCTCCTCTATATGCTTGATAAGGAGATGGCAACCCGGGTATATACCCCCCCAGTCCAGACAACGACCTGATACCAACCTATTTTTTTTCATCGATAATGAATGCTGATGCGTTAGGATCAAATGGATTCGTACGGGCTTCAAGTGAGTACAGATAAGGATAATTGCGCTTCAGATACCCGAGATACCGCACCCATTCCTCAGTCAAATGCCCATATACCCGGGAAATATCACCAGCAAGATGTCTGCGATCAGCATCAGATAGCCCTATGAGAGAGGGGCGCCGACTGAGTTCATCAGAAAGATGAAAGGTAGCCTGGAGCAGACTGGTAAAAACCTGATGTTCTAGTAAAACAGGGTTTTCAAGAAGACGAAGCATAAATTCTCTTCTGGTACGCAGGTATTCATACAGATCTTGGAGATCTATAAGAGAACTACCGACAACAAACGGATGAGCCGCTACCGCAGCCGCCATCGCAGAAAAATCGGGCGAATCCTGATATCCAACAGACATGACTCCTTTTAGACGGGATATATCAGGGTCGGCTGGAATTATTCGTTTGAATAAACCGGATCCAACTTCTGAAAAAAAAGTGCCAATTACCATGTTGATCTTCTCCATCCGTTCACGCCGTGATCTGACACTGAGAAGTTCATTGATAACCAGGGTAACGACCAGGACATTGAGAAAGAGAAAACCGAAAGAGTTGAAGATATATTCAATTGTTCCATTCAGATTGTCTATCAGAACTATTTTTGCAGTATACACAGTAACCGAACAACAGATCAGCAGTAATCCGAGTCGCGCCTGCCATGGAACTCTCATCATGAGTACTTATTGATCCCTTGGCGCTAATTGTATCACTCAATCGAAGGCCGGATATGATGATAAATCACATCATTGTGGTATGGTACGAATACTCAGCGAGCGGGATCTCATCCTTCTTACCACCATGGCACCTGAATATTCTGGAGAATCCTGCCGTGGATCAGGGGCCCGATATCGATCATTGATCCCTCCGGTTGCTAACCACTATTCAACCAGTGCCCCAGACTTTATAGAGAGAATCAACCGGCTCTCATCAAATGATTTCAAGTACCTGACTGAACTGATGCTTTCCGGAGAGGAAAGTCTCCACTGTTTAAACCCGGAATATTTTGCACTTCTTGAGGCACGAATACGAACAGAATCAGGAGATGATATTGCCAGGAAGATCGGGGCAAGATATGCCATAGAATGCGAGTGACCTTCTGAATTGTATAGATAGACCCTAATATCCAGCCATCATATCTCTGTTTATGTCATATCTGTCAAGAATTATCCTAATACTTTTTACGTTCTTCAGTCTTGTTGCCGTTTCCGGGGCATATATTATCACCATTGATGCACCTGACAGCGTTACGATAGGAAGTCCGCTGGTCATCACTGGATCCACATCGTTTCCTGTAGACACGTACTTCGATCTGGTGCTTTTTTACTCCAAATATACTGCAGGTGAAGTAAAACGGCAGAAAGTGATCATTGACAAGAGTAAAGAATTCAGAACTGATTTTGAGACACGAAACTTAGAAAAAGGCCAGTATAAAGTAGAGGTCCATGCTATCACTTCAGATGGCAAAGAGTTTGTCGAAAGCTCACTAGGCTCCGCCTCTGTGACACGAAGGATTGTCCAGCTTGTAGATCGATCAAATGAACTAATCATCGAATCAGAGCCCTTACAAAATCTGACAACTGCTCTTATCGTATCTGGAAGAGTGAAAGGGCTCTCAAATGGAGTGGTGACCCTCCGGGCATTTGGCCCGGACAATTTCACCTTTGGACCGCTACAACTGATCACAAAGCCCGGATTTGCCGATACAGACGGACATTTTTCAACGCTGATACCGATCTCCATTGCCGGGGAATATCAGGTAAGTATATCAGATAAAGACGGATTTATATCAGAATCATCATTCAATGTTTCTGATGACAATGTGGCGCAAGAAAAACCCATCGTGATTACGCCAATGCCCACAACAACAAAGTTTCCATCCCCTCCCGTAACACAGGATATACCAGCAACTCCCTCACCTACAGAGGCCAAATCTCCCCTCCCAGGTAGTATTGCAACAGTTGGAATTTTTCTCGGATATTGTGTGTATAAAAAATTTAAATAACTTTTTTTCGATTATTCCTGTCATCATCGATTCACGAGAATATAGTAATATCCCCTAAAGACAAGGGAGAGAAGAATAAGATATCTGGTGATACTACCGGTTTCTCTTTCGTGAGACCAGATCAAAACATACGAGAAGACCAATAACCAGACATCCTCCGATGAGGATACCCACTACAAGATCTGATATACCCCATAATTCCGGATTGATAGTGGGGGACGGAGCAATTGATATGAGCGAAGACCCCCCTGATGCCGTATCTGAAACCACTTCAGCAGGACTGTTCGCAACCGCTGCCATCACCGCCTTCTCCTTCATCTCACCCAGAGTACGTCCGGCCTCAAGTATCTCTGAATATTTCATCTGTGAGAGAAGGGCCGCAACCGCAGCTCCACAAATGGTGATCCCGAAGAGTGAAGCATATTTGAGCAGGGCAGCCCGGATATCATCCTGCCGTGGCGCCACTATCAATACCTGATCAGACTGGCGATACACCTTCACCTCCCGACCTTTTACACTATACCGAATCCGGGAAACCTCTATGAAACCTACTTCTACCAGGGTCTCAAGATGATACATGATCGTCGAAATAGGCAGATTCAAGAGATTGGCAATATCTGAAGCTGTCAATTCCTGACCCTGAAAAGATCTGATAATGCCCCCAGCCGTACTGCTCGCCATGGCTCTCGCTACTGCCCGTGCATCGTCTTCATCCGGGGTCAGTACTCTGACCCCGGGTACTCTCATATTCTCTACGTCTTCAGGCATTGAGGATGTTTATTATAAAATCCCGACCTTTGTTTAGGGCTTCATCAATCTTTGCGACATCAGGACCCCCACCCTGGGCAAGATTTGGCTTTCCGCCACCTTTCCCCCCAAGAATCTGACATACTACTGCGATAAGGTCACCCGCTTTTACCGTCTCAACCCCGCTCCCAACAACAGCTCTCGCTGAGTCACCTCCAGCGAGGAGGAGAGCAATACCTCCGGTCCCGGCGATGGTAGTTGCAATCTTCACCAGTTCAACCGAGGGAAGATCAATTTGTTTGACCAGGATACTCTTTCCCGCGATCTCATCTGGAATCAGATTCTTCAGTTCAAGCTCACTAACTTTTGCTGAGAGACGTTCAATCTCTTTGCGCTGATCTTTCCATTCGCTAAAGAATCGCTGGGCAGCTCCGGGAAGAGCCTCAGTCTGGACTGAAAAAGCATCTGCAGCTCCGATGAGGAGATCTTCGAGCCGGTGCAGATATTGCACGGTAGCAAGACCTGCAGTAAACTCGAGCCGCTCGATTCCATCCTGAATATGTTCCACTTTGACGATCTTGATCATACCGATATCCCCGGTATGAGCACAATGGGTTCCGGCGCATGCCTCGATATCACCAGCAACTTTGACAATCCTGATACGCGAACCAGGAGGTACTCCTCCCTGATAGAGACAGAAGCCATACTTCTGCTCTGCATCAGTACGATCTTCCCATGCAATGGATGTTGGTGAGTTAGCCATAACGAGGCGGTTAGCAGCAGCCTCTATCTTCTTGAGTTCAGCCGGGGTAATGTGCTTATAATGACGGAGATCCATCCGTGAACTCATTTCACCCTTCTGAGCGCCTGCCTGATGTATGTGAGCACCGAGAATCTCCTGAGCCGCATGAAGCAGGATATGGGTCGCGGTATGATGACGCATCAGAGAGAGACGGCGTTCTTCATCAATGATCCCCCTGATGGTATCTCCTTTCTGCACATATCCCCCTGATATCTTATGCAGAATCGATTCACCAAGTTTGATTGTGTCTTCAATCCGGACAGTAAGGCCATCAGGGGTCAGAAGAAGCCCGGTATCACCAGGTTGACCACCCCCTTCAGGATAAAAGAGTGAACCCTCAAGAACTACATACTGATTGTCAAGAACATCAAGAACCTTTGACTCAAACTCCATAGAACCTGGTTTATCATAATAAAGTCTGCGAGTTTCAGGAAGATGAGCAAGACGATCCAGATAATCAAAGAGCGGATTTCGATCCGGTTCCCGGTCTGACTCTGAGTGCATATTTGCAATCTGTGAGTAGAAGTCATCTGGCAGATCAACCACTGCCCCTTGCGATGCTGCCAGATCCCTGACCATCTCAGGCGGTATCCCGTGGGAATCATAGAGCGTAATCATCTCAGAGAGGGGTATCTTTTCACATTTCTTCTTATATGACTGGGCAAGCCGTTCAACGGTTCGGGTCCCCCGCTCCATCGTGGCCTGATACTTCTCGATCTCCCGTTCTACAATCTCATTGACGACATCCGGATCCTGCTCAAACCGATCTACTCCGATGATCTTCATCTGCCTGCTGACCATCTCGCTGAGGAATTCGTCCTCGATGTTCAGTTCCCGCATCATCCGGAGAGTCCGCCTGATAACAAGTCGTGCCAGGTACCCGTCTTTAACATTTGAGGGGACGATACAGTCACCAAGCATATAGGAGAGACAGCGGGTGTGATCTACGATGGCATACACACTCTCAACCGGCGCAATCATCTTTTCCAGTTTCTCAACTGGAATATTGATCTGGTCAGCGACTTTTTGCCGTAATTCAAAGATGCGCTGGCCGGAGATATCCATCAGACCGGCAAATTTCGCATTCTCACCAAGAATTCTGATAAAATCAGGATCATCAAGGCGATGCCCAAGGCCTGCTTCCTGCATCACCGAACTGACCATCTCAGGGAAGACTGCATCATAGATTGTGGGAGATCCCTTCGATGCCCAGACAAGGCGCTCAAGGCCATATCCGGTATCAACGATCCGCAGGGTCATTGGATAGTATGGGTTGCCTTCCAGCATCACCGGTGGTTTCTCGGTCTTCTGTTTCCCAAGACTCATAAAAACAAGAGTTGCTACCTCAAGCCCACCGATGAGGACTTCCACACTCGGACCTGCATTTCCTCCCCCGATCCAGGGGTGTTCTTTATAGGTGACCCGATTCATATCAGCGCCGATACTTGACAGGAATTGATCACAGAGTTCAACGGTTCTGTCCTTCCAGTAAATCTCGGTCCCTTCTGAATTGAAGGCATGATGAGCCATCATCTCAAAGCAGGTAAGATGCCGTCCGGAACGACCGACTGAGTCGAGATCATTGAGTCGTATGCAGGGCTGGGAGATGGTCAGCGGATTTGCCGGAGGGGGCACTACGCCGCTGGTGACAAATGGCTGGAAATCAGCAATTGAAGCGATGGTAAGATAGATGTCATCCCGCCATCGTGCAGCAACCGGGTACCGGGATATCCGGGTGTGCCCTTCCTTCTCAAAGAAAGAGAGGTACGCTTCCCGCATCTGATCAACGGTATGCGCTCGAAAGAGCGGATTTCCTATGAACTGATAGGGTTCACACGGAGCATCCCCACATACAGATCGATCGGGATCCCTTGTCCAGAATGCTTTTCCACAGGTCGTACAGACTTTTCGGGTAAGATCTTCGGTCCGGAAGTATTCGAGTTGATATTCCTCTTCCATCATAAATTAAAACACCAGTCTTCGGAAGCCCCATTTGATATCGAACATGCAGAATTAAAATGAGATTCTTCTTCTCTCATGAAAGTCACACAATTTCATATATGTTAGGTTGCCTCCTATTTGGGTCTATAAGTTAACATCCTCTTTGTTACCCATAGAAGTTTAAAAATTTAAGAAACATTACCATGAAAACCAACCATTGTATTTTTTGTTCTGATTCATCATGCATGGATAACGTTTCTGATAATTCCGTAGATCTCATCGTCACCTCTCCACCGTATCCCATGATTGAGATGTGGGATTCGGTATTTTCAGAATTAGATCCAGACATTCAAACCGCTCTTTGTAACGATGAGGGAAATATAGCTTTTCAGTTGATGCATACCCAGTTGAATAAAACCTGGTCAGAAGTTATCCGCGTGCTGCGGCCCGGGGGAATAGTGTGTATCAACATCGGGGATGCTACACGGAAGATAAAGACTGATTTTTCATTATTTCCTAACCATTCAAATATCATTCAATTTTTCATCAATTCAGGATTTTTCATGCTTCCCACAATTATCTGGAGAAAACAATCAAATAAGCCAAATAAATTTATGGGATCCGGGATGATGCCCCCAAATGCATATGTCACTCTTGAGCACGAATACATTCTTATTTTTAGAAAAGGCTCACCCCGGGTCTTTCAACCAGCAGAAAAAGAAGGGCGGTATCGGAGTTCATATTTCTGGGAAGAACGAAATCTCTGGTTCTCTGACATATGGATAGATATCAAAGGGACTACTCAGAACCAAAGAGAGAACACAGACGAAGAAGACGTCAGAAAACGAACTGCCGCGTTTCCTTTTGAGATCCCCTCCCGCCTGATATCTATGTTCTCGATCCAGGGAGATACGATTCTGGATCCATTTCTGGGAACTGGGACAACTTCATTGGCAGCACTTGCTTCAGGACGCAACTCCATCGGATACGAATGCGATCCAAAATTTTATCCGATTATTCAGAGACGCATCCTAACCAGTGCACATTTCTGTGATGAACACCGGGAAAAAAGACTGGTAAATCATTATAATTTTATGCAACATCGGAGGAGTGAGGGAAAAGAAGGAAATTATATATCAGATGCATATGGATTTGAGGTGATCACCAAACAGGAGAGACACATATTTCTTCCAATTCTTCAGCAGGTCACTGAAGAACAGAAAGGAATATTTGA
>JAZDKH010000449.1:0-2954 GCA_043803325.1 Methanobacteriota archaeon
CTGTTTTTATCAAAAGATCTACAGCCCGGCCAGCATTTTTCTTACAAATGCAGGAATAACCTCTGGGATGTGATTACTCCACTCTATATCGGAAACAAGCTAGTTGGAAATATTTATAGTGGTCAATTTTTCTACGAAGAAGAACCCGTCAATGAATCCATCTTTATTGCACAAGCAGAGCGGTACGGGTTTGATAAGGAAGAATACCTTGCAGCTTTCCACCGTGTCCCCATTTTCAAAAAGTTCCAGATTGACAACCTGATGGATTTTCTTGTTACCTTAACTGGTTTTATATCCCGACTCAGTTTTAGTAATCTGAAACTAGCACAATCCATGGCCCAGGAAAAACAGGTCAAGGATGCCCTTATTCAATCAGAATGTCGTCTTTTTGAAATCATTGATCACCTTCCTGATGCCACATTTGCGATCAATCTCCAGGGGGAAGTCATTACCTGGAATAAAGCCATGGTGGAGATGACTGGCATCAAGTCGGAATATATCTTAGGAAAGGGCAATCATGAATATGCCATTCCTTTTTATGGGGTTCAAAGACCAATGCTGACTGATTGGATATTACACCCTGATAAAGACGTAGGATCTGAATACACCGTAATAAAGAAGGAGGGAAATGGAATAGTTGCAGAAGTGGATGTAGTTCTCCCGAGTGGCAGAAGTTTTACCCTCTGGGGCAAGGCAACCCCGCTCTACGACAATGACCACAAGAAAATCGGGGCCATCGAATCGATACGCGATGTCACTGAGCAGAAGAAAGCAATTCATGCACTCCATGAATCAGAAGAAAAATTTAGAAACCTGGCTGAAAAATCATTGGTAGGTATCTACCTGATACAGGACGGAATATTACAATATGTCAATGAAAAACTTGCTGAAATTTTCGGGTACCAGGTTCAGGAATTAACCGGCATCATGGGGCCAAAAGATTTTGTTATTCAGGAAGACTGGCCATTATTATCCGGTAATATGCAAAGAAAGATGTCAGGAGAGATTGAATCCCTGCAATATGAATTACATGGAGTAACAAAACAGGGAATTTTTATTCCCATAGAGGTGTTTGGTTCGAAAACCATGTACAAGGGAAAACCTGCAATCATTGGAACGTTACTGGATATCACCGAACGTAAAATTGCAGAGGAAAAACTCCAGACATTGAATGCTGAATTGGAGAACCGGGTTATTGAACGAACTGCAGAATTAAGTCAGACCCAAAAAGCATTCCAACAGGCGAATAAAAAATTGAATCTTCTATCTGGCATAACGAGGCATGATATCAATAATCAACTCCAGGGCCTATTAGGATATCTCGATTTATCAAAAGATTCTCTTCAGGATTTGGCAAAAACCTCTGAATTTATTGATTTAGAAAAAATGATTGCAAATAATATATCCCATCAGATTCGTTTCACCAAGGATTACGAGGATATGGGCGTTAATGCCCCTGTCTGGCAGAGTATTAATGCAAATATTAAGAAAGTAACCAATCAGATCCAGATCGGGAATATTCTCGTCAAAGCCGAAGAACCTGATATTGAGGTATATGCTGATCCCCTGCTCAGGAAAGTATTCTACAATCTTATTGACAATGCCCTACGATATGGAGGGGATCAGATGACAACGATCCGGGTATCCAATCATAAAGAGCATGATAATTGGATCATCGTTCTCGAAGATGATGGGAATGGGGTCAGTATAGAAGATAAAAATCAAATATTTACGAAGGGTTTTGGGAAACATACCGGGCTTGGACTCTTTCTCTCTCGTGAAATACTTTCGATTACCGGGATTACCATTACTGAAAATGGAGAACCGGGCAAAGGGGCACGATTTGAGATACTGGTGCCTACGGGATTATTCCGGTAGAAATAAAAAAAAATCTCCAATTTTTTATTCAACGAGTAGCCCAAAACATCTAACATGGTAACTCCTCTGCCTTATTTTGTTTATGATCCTGCCTTCACATCCGTTCGACGCCCTCCAGAGATGACGGAAAATCAGTCATACCCCATCGATACCACGATAAATGCCATCGGGATCCTGGACCAGGCAACCAAGAACAACTGGTTCGGTGTTAAAGACAGGACTTTGAAGACAACCGAATAATTTCATCAGCTTTATTGCTATACAGGAATAATTTATCAATATGCGACTTGGTTTACTAATGGCATGCCTTCTGCTGTGTGGCTGCCTCGGATTATCCCTGGCCTGTGCTGAATCTACCAATCCTGATTTGGTCGGGACCTGGACCGGTGTATCGTCCGGCTATTACGAGAGAGATGATCTGATGTTCAACGAAACTGAGGGTTTGACATACACCCTGACGATTCCTGAACAACAGGGACGGGTTTTTAAGGGGTCTCTGGAGGCATCTGGCGACAATTTCCAGGCTAACTACACGTTCTCAGGCATTATCGACCATGATATGACCACCATCTACCTGGCAGAGAAGGGAACCGGGATGGATATCGGCTATATCGTATCACCAACCGAGATGGAGTTTATTGGTCTTGGTCTGGAAGACAGCTCAACTATGTTGATAAATTTCATCAAGAATGAGTAATTTCGAAACTCTCTTTTTTCGTGGATATCGGGTTTGAATAATCCTGAAAATATATTGTGTCATTGATATATTATAATCTACGATATTAGGAACTGTCCGTTTGAAACGCTGAAGATATCCGGAAAACTTGAGACCGCTGATGTGGAGATTGAAGTGCTTGGTGAGGTGTATCTGGTCTCTTGCACCCCCATCTTCAATGCCGACGGATCGCTCGACCGGGTAATCCATATTGCAACATATATTACCGAACGCAAGTATATGGATGAATCCCTCCAGGAGGCAGTCCAAAAACTCCGATTACTCTCTGGACTCACTCGTCATGATATTCTGAATCAGGTCAGTGCAGTACAACTCCTTCAGGAGATGGCACTCAATACAT
>JAZDKH010000450.1:0-2425 GCA_043803325.1 Methanobacteriota archaeon
CTCCAAAAATATCAAAAACGGTGAATGAAAGATTACAGATTATTGATCAACTTCCTTTAATATTTCACCCTTCACCTGAATCCTGGATGGAAGAAGATTTGTCACCGCATTCTCTTCATATTCTGATTCCCTCAGTAAAGACCATAGATTTCTCCTGAATCAGTATAGAATCGAAGATATTGCACTAAAGGTTTTAGGAGTCGGGAGCGTAGGGACAAGATGCGGTATTATTTTACTTATCGGTGAGTATGATGATCCCTTACTTCTCCAGATCAAAGAGGCTCACCGATCAGTTCTAGAGCCATATACGTCCCCTTCAATATACGAGAACCAGGGGGAGCGGATTATTCAGGGGCAGAAACTTCTTCAATCTGCCAGTGATATTTTTCTCGGCTGGGCCAGTACAGATTCAAAAAATATTCATTACTACCTTCAGCAATTGAGGGATATGAAATATTTATTTGATATTGAGAGTTTTTCTCCGCCTGAAACCCTACAATATGCACAGATATGTGGATGGACACTTGCCCGTGCTCATGCACGAGGCGGAGGTGCTGCAGTCATATCAGGGTATATTGGAAATAGTGAACTGTTTGACAAAGTATTGGTATCTTTTGCCAGAGACTATGCTAATCAAAACGCTCAGGATTATGAACGATTTGTTGAGGCAGTTCAGAATGGTGAGATAGTCGTTGACACAAACCAAAATTTATAATTCTGATTTATCATTGAATTCCGTCTCATATCGGGATAAGAAAGTATTACTTGCCATAGTAATACAATGTTTTGCCACAATCTTCTATCAATAATCATATTTCTCTGATATCTCCTGTGCTAAATAGGATCTATGTTAACTCATTATTATCATATCGGCAGAATTATTAATCTTGAATAGCTAATTTACTATTCAGCATAAAGGTGAGAGCATGGATATTATTGACAACATAAGTGTATCTTTCAGGTATGCTACTGAAGGATTAGTAGGAAAGTGGGGAAAATGGATTCTTCTGATCATTGGTTCCATCATCTTCCCTCTGATTATGGGGTATACACTTCGGGTGATGAAAGGGATCACCCCGGCCCCGGAAGCCGATAATCTAGGAGGGATGTTCATTGATGGGATTAAGGTATTGATCATTAATATAGTTTATATGATCATCCCCTGTATTATTGGCCTTGTTCTCTTTGTTCTAAGTGGAGGGTTTGGATCTTTGACCATGGCAGGAATGGATGTTACCAATTTGAGTGCATTCCTCGGCCTTCTCATGGGAACCCTGGGAATTTCAATTCTGATATTTCTCATATTCGCATTCTTATTTGGACTCTTTGAAATCATTGGAATTATCCGGTTCGCCCGGACAGGTAAAATGGGATCAGCATTTGAGTTCGGGGAAATACTGTCTCAGATCGGATCAATCGGATGGGGATCTTATATTATATCTCTCATCGTCTTCGGCATTGTGATTATGGTCATAGAAATCATCCTCGGAGTCATTCCAGTAATCGGCTGGCTATTAAACCTGATTTTAGCCCCATATCTTTCAATTGTGGGTGGCCGATACTACTCACTTCTTTATGACTCGGTAGCCTGATACTCTTTTTTTTCCAAATTCTCGAATTTTTCGCTTATCACTAAAGTTGGAAATTCATGACGGAAACAATGTCTATAGGTAGTCTTCTAATAATTTACATACATCAGTAATTCCCATCAATCGCCCAAATAAATTATAAGGGGAGAATGGACATATCGAAATCATACCGATTTTCATAAGCCTGAGGTAAGCGTAGGTATCACCTGTCTTTCGAAAGCAGGTAAGTCAAGTCTGATATCCATAAACAAGTGTCGACAATAAAACGATAAAATTCTGCTCAAATCTAAAAAAAGGAAGTTATATAACTCAATTATTTTACTTGTAACCCTTGATTGAGTTTAATCCCACTGAGTATCTGCTTCTCAAATCCACTTGATTCATCAGTCAACTGAATTTTCAGTTCAATAAACGAAGTTAACGGTCCTGCTGCAATCTTTGGGGCAAGGATCTCCTGAACCTGATAGAGACCGGCTGAGTTCGACATCGCAATAATAATGCTTATTGGAATATCATCTCCCTGTTTGATTGTCACCTGCTCAATAGATAATGCAGATATGGTATGGATGGTCACACTTCCCTGATCATAGGCACTCCTTGCTCTTCCCGTAGTCATATCTGTTGCATCCCCAATACATACGGCTCCTGCTTCGATGGTCAGGGGGCGGGGGTCTCCATGATGGGAATAAATCGCAGAGAGTATGAATGTTTTTATTCTTGTCATCTGTATCGGTTCGCCATATATTTGCTCAAGAATCCTATCAAGAATCGGTGATATTATCAATAGACTATGGGAAATATGGCAGGTCCGGTGGATCTCGTTACCGATATCATGG
>JAZDKH010000451.1:0-3779 GCA_043803325.1 Methanobacteriota archaeon
ATGCATTGTACAGATCTTCATATGTTATAGCGACTTTTATCTTTGGTTTTACGCTTCTCATGTGAATCGTCTGCAGGTTCTCTCTCGGAAAAGATATCTTCGTATTAATTTTATAGTTCCTTATTCCGATTGAATAAACCCTTGGATCATTCCGTCATTTATAAAGAATCGATGTGAGTATGCTATCTTGCATCTACCCTGGAAGCAGACTCTTCCATCATTCCTGCTCGGATTTGATAGGGTGAGGATCTGATTCACAGATATCAATAATTCTCTCACCCGCTCTCCCATCTCCATAGGGATTCTCCCATGTTCTGGACGCTCGGATCATCGTCTCTGCTGCAGAGTAAATACGTTCAGATGCAGATCCAGCAAGCGTATTAGCCCCAATATCCACCGTCTCCGGCCGTTCGGTGTTTTCTCGGAGTGTGATACAGGGAACCTGAAGAATACAGGCTTCCTCCTGGACTCCCCCTGAATCGGTTAGAATCAGCCGTGCATACGTCTCAAGTTGAAGAAAATCCAGGTACCCGACAGGGGGAATGATGGTGAGATGTCCGTACGGGATTTCAAACTCCTGCATCATCTTCCGGGTTCTGGGATGCATCGGGAAGATCACCGGGAGATCATATGCTTCACTCACCTCGGTGATTCCACTGATAATTCCTTGTAGCCTGAGAGGATCATCTACATTCTCTGCCCGGTGAGCGGTTACCAGGAGATACTGATCAGGAACAAGGTCGAGGTTCTGCAGGATTGATGTTTTCTCTCTTGCAAACTTCTGGTTCTGTACCAGTGCATCAACCACGGTATTTCCGGTGATAAAGATATTTGACTCAGAAATTCCTTCTGATATCAGATTTTTAGAAGAAGTTTCCGTAGGGGCAAACAGGAATTCTGATATGTGATCTGTAACAATACGGTTGATCTCCTCAGGCATACTTCGGTCATAACTCCGAAGACCTGCTTCGATATGGCCGACTGGGATATGCATCTTCGCTGCGGTGAGACTTCCGGCAAGGACCGTGTTGGTATCTCCCTGAACAAGAGTGATATCAGGCCTGAATTCATGGTATATCTTTTCAATTCCTGCCATAATCGCTCCGGTCTGTTCTGCATGCATTCCTGATCCTACATCCAGATGATGATCAGGAACAGGGAGTGAGAGTTCTTCAAAGAAGATTCGATCCATCTCATACGAGTAATGCTGACCGGTATGGAGAAGTGTGTAAGGAACATTATGGGCGATACATGCACGGATAACCGGAGATACCTTCACGATCTCAGGGCGGGTTCCCATGATGATAGATATCATGGATTGTCAGATATCAGGGGGGTTTTCAGGATTACATAGGCAATCCCATAACTGCCGGTGATGATAGTGAACATCCCGATAGTGAGGATATGGTACTGAAAAAAAGCATTCCTGGGAATATCTGACAGGAGAAACAGCCCATAGCATGAGGCAAGGATAATCGCTGCTATACCAGGGACCTTTATCTGAAAGGAAGACTTCCTGCTGATCTGCATCAGGAGATTTCTAAGAATTCCCAAACCGTGAAAAAGCGGGTTCATCTTATGCGTATTCGGGATATCATACGTGACAGAGATTGGCACCTCCATCATCCTGATACCCTGCGTCGCAAAATGAGTTATCATATCAGACTCGATATTATATCCTTTTGAGAGGAAATTCAGGTTATCAAGTGCTCTTTTTCCGAGAACCCGGAACCCTGACTGAGAATCTGTTATCCTGACCTGTGAGGCCATCTGGGTAAACCCATTCAGAATCCACTGACCTGCCATCCGGTAGGGTGGTATGGTATTGCGTTCTGAGAGATATCGTGACCCGATTACCAGATCTGCTGCCCCGGTTATTACCGGAATCACCATCAGGGGGATCTCATTCGGGTCATGTTGGCCGTCACCGTCGATCATAACTGCGGTCTCATATCCTGATTTTTTTGCATAGGCAAATCCAGCCATAATGGCGTTTGCCTTCCCCTGATTCGTACCTATCCGAAGAACTTCAGCTCCAGCGCACTCAGCGATTGTTGCAGTATTATCATTTGAACCATCATCTACAACGATCACTTTCGGGAGATACTGGAGTGTCTGGATAACAATACTCCCGATAACCAGGGCTTCATTAAATGCAGGGATGACTACTGCAATATTCTGCAGATATGGGTATTTATCTGTGGACGATATTGATATATTGGCTGGATTTTGAACAGGTTTAACTGTACAATAGGTACGTTTATATGATTCTTCTCCGTATGACTGGCATCCATCTGCAGAAAAAGATTTTTTTTCATACGGTGGAATTATGGTCATCACCTCATTTTCCTGATAAAAATATGCCTATTTAGATGATTTCCTATGTTTAATGCCCATCTGTTGTAAATGGGTTTAAAATAGTCTGGATTCAAATTGTGATTATTTCGACTCAATTCCTGTCCCCCCGAACATATGATAAATCATCATTGAGTACGCAATATATTCTATCTATTATAATACGATTAAATATAAATATATCGCATAATTATAGTACAGATGTGACACATAAACTGGCTGATCCGAGGAATCCCTCGGAGAAGTTTCGTAATGCTCTTAAGAAGAGTCTATCTTCTGATAAATATCTCTTGCTATTTAATTTGAACTGAAACTACGGAGTCCGGATCTCGAACCCCGTTAATCTCTCTAAAATAATTAAATAAGAGTCCGTGTTGAGAAGAAAAGAATTAGCTACTCTATGTATTAGCTTCTGGCTTATACTCGTTAGCACTATGATGCTGCTGGCACGGTCGGTTGACCTTGAGATTCTCTTCGTCCTCTGGCTGATAGGGATGCTTGTCATCGTAGAACTTAGTGAGACTGGTTACTCAAGACCACGATACATGAGCAGACTAACGGCCTTAATCGGTGTTGGCATACTTCTATTTGGATTGATTGTCATCAGAAAGATCTGGGTGATTGTGTCAGGATGAGGGCGTTTTTTCTATATGGGTTCTATGTTCTCATAATTCTGATAACTGGAGTTCTTCTGGTATCCACCGGGATGACCCCGAAGATCTATCAGATAACATATGAGCCGGTTCTTACCCCATTTCATACAAATATCGAGGTGATAAGAGAAGTTTCGGTGAATAGTTCAACCGACCTCCTGCCCGTCATGCAGGATCTACTCGACTTCAGTGGAACTATTGCGGTGACGATCAGGAAGAATGATCTTGATACCGCGGGTTCAGAATTGGCAAAGTACTCAAAGCGGTACCAGGATCTCAATAATCTGATCTTAAAACTTGATATGAATGAGAGCGAAATTACCGATTTCTCCCGAAATACAAAGCAACAGGGTGATCTGCTCCGCCAGTTTGTGAACACATCAGAGTCACTTCAGTCGTTGAAAACTTTGGAAATCCAGTATTCTGAAGACAATGATCCAACTTCATTGACCACAGTTCAGATCCAGGGGAAGGCACTTGAGGAGAAGATCCGATCTCTGAACACCCGGTATGCAGAGGTCAGTAATGCTCTCTCTGATCAGGGCTCGTCGAAAAGACTTGATACGACACAAATTAATAAAGGGCAGAAAGAAATCAATAATTTTACCCATTCTGTTGTTTCTGATCAGGGGGAGAGAGAGAGATATCTCCAGTCTCATGCCATCATGGGACAACTCCTCTCCTTTCTTATTCAGCCAGAGTATGGCGAGTACCGCGATACTATCGATATCTTTGGATATCTTACCGGGGGGAATGTTTCCGGTCAGAAGA
>JAZDKH010000452.1:0-3584 GCA_043803325.1 Methanobacteriota archaeon
TGACAGAATGGAGAGAGGGAGAGTTGTATTTATGAAAGGGGATAGCCACCAGAAACACAGACCCATGAGAACATATATGCTGACCAATATTCGTGAAGACAGAGGATAAGAGGATATGGTAATTGAACTATTGTCATATAAAGATAGTTTTCTCAATCCTCTCTTAAAAATAATAATTCTGGCTTTATTTATTGTAGCAGTATACTTTTTTTATCGCTGTCACCTCACCTATGGGGGAAAATTACGACTCGTAGCCACCCTGCTCATGCTGGGAGGTGTTGCAGGAGTTATGGCATGGCTATTTCGGTATGGAGGCGACTTCTATTCCCAGTGGAAGTGGGCAGAAAGCATCCTTACTCTCGCATTAGCAATAATCTCCCTGGTGATAGCATATATCGTAAGACTGAAATTTAAGGACGCAATCACATTGTTCGGGTTTGAACAACAGGGGGAGGAGAAATAATGGAAATTTTTGATTATGCTACCAGCCCTTTGGACCCGGTGTTGAAATTTGTTACTTTCTTCATATTTGTCGCTGTCTTCCTGATCTATCTTGACACCCGAAAATATTTCGGCGGGAATGTAAGAACGTTTATTGATCTCTTGTACTTGTTTGCACTGTTCATGGCAATAGGGACATGTCTCCGTGTCTTCGGGGATGGAACAGACTTTGGTTTTACCAAAGATTATTCCTTGAAGTGGCTGCAGAGTTTCTGTTACCTGGTTGCGGGTGTTTTCTATGTTATAGCTGCAAGAAGACTTCTGACTCTGTTCTCGGAGACTACATGATGACACATATTGCAGACGAAATTATCGAGATGCTTTCTCCGATTATAGGAAAAGGTCTGGCAACATCTGCAGTGTACATGCAATGCAAAAAAATGGGAGTCATACCTGAAAATCTGTCTAATGAGAATATCGGAGAATTTTCAGGTCATTTCAAAAAGATTATGCAAATTTTTGCGGGTGAAAAGGTTGCAGAAGAGATTGTTTTGAAAATTGAGATGATCAAAAAATAATTGTATCATAGGATTTTCGGCATCCTCTAGTGACCTGGGTATCTTATCTTTTCATTGTATCTCTGGCAACTTGAAACAGACCTGCGCATCGTTCAAATGGGGTATGATTCAAAAAATTCTGATATATGCCTGATAGGTCTGTTCCATGCCCAAAGAGGTATTTTCTAAATACTTGCAATCTGAACTCTTGTATGGATGATCAGAAAACCCGGATACTCAAAGCACTATCAGGGTTAAACCGGCCGATCACCATATCAGCTCTTGCAGAGAAAACAGGTCTTGATCGTCATGCAGTCGCACGTCACCTTGATACTCTTGAATTACTTGGAAAGGTAAGAAAACTCCATGTCGGTGCTGCAAAAAAATATCTGTTGACAACATCAATTCCTGTTTCAGGCCTGATAGATATCAGTTCTGATCTCATCCTTATCCTTGATCCAACTGGTGTTGTGCAGTATGTCAACAATGCTGCAATCCAATTTCTTGGGATATCTGCACATAATATCATAGGAGAGCATCTGAAAAATTTCAACCTTCCTTTGTTCTCCCATCCGGTAATCACGAATGAACTGAGAAATTATACTTTTGAAACCGCATGTAAGCATCAAGTCCTCTATAAGACAGATGTCTGGTTTGAGATTACCATTGTCGGATTCTCGATAACCCAGGGGGCAAACCTTATCTCGGTTATCGCATCTGATATATCTGTTCAAAAACGCAATGAGAAAGAGGTTCTAGAAGCACAGGAGAACCTTCGCATCAGTGAGGAAAAATACAGGCTTATTGCTGAAAATTCGGTAGACGTTATCTGGACACTGGATCCGATAACCAGGAAATTTACCTTTGTAAGTCCTTCGGTTGAGCGTCTCCGAGGGTATACCGTGGATGAAGTTCTGCAGCAGACCATGGAAGAGGTGATGACAAAAGAGTCATACAACCTGCTTATGGCTCTTCTTCCAGATAGAATCACCAAATTTATGAGAGGAGATGAGACCCATAAAGGGGACCGTCACCGGGTCGATCAACCCCATAAAAACGGTACAATCATCCCTACTGAGGTGGTATCCTCGTTTATAACCGATAATTGCGGGAACATCATATCAATACTTGGAGTCTCCAGGGATATATCTAAACAAGAACAGATGAAAGAGCATCTTCGGGAGAGTCAGGAAAAGTTCAGGATGCTTGCTGAGAATATTGGTGACATAGTCTGGATTGTAAATGCCGAATCAGAGCGATTTGAATATGTAAATCCAGCATCCATTGAATTTGGGTACTATCCAGATGAGGTAATAGGGCATCGATATGCAGAGATAATGGATCCAGAAGAATATCTGTCACTTTCACGAGAACTGAACCAACATATTTTTGCACTTGGTTCAGCGAATCCACCAGATAAAACCCGAAGACAAGAAATAATTCTAAATCATAAAAATGGCAATCCAATAATTGTGCAGATGGTTTATACATTGCAAACGGACAAAAATGGGAGAGTCACTCATATCATTGGAGTCACACGGGATATTAGCAAGGCCAAACGAACTGAAAAAGAACTCATAACTGCCTATCAGGATCTGCTTAGGGAACATGAGAAGATATTCAGGGAAGGGAGAACCAGTAGCCGAAATGAGGCAAATAAACTGAGTGAAATACTACTCTTCACCAAACAAGCGATGGAAAACGGTAATTCTGAACCTGATTTGAAAGAGATACTATCACGGATTAATGATGCCGTTTCAGATCTGGAGAACCTTATTCGTAGCACCCAGGGGTAACAGAAGAATTTCCATGTCCCTATAGTCAGTCTCCTGATCTTTGTCTCCACAAATAATTATCAGATGCAAAAATTTGAAAAACGGAATTTTGAGTCGGGAAAACACAATTAGGTCTGAGAAGCCATCTCAACATCTTCTGCTTTGATGGTCTTTCTTCCTGCATGAACCGCTAACCGGTTAGCTTCTTTAGCCAGTTCCCCGATGTATTCCTCTGCCATCTTCACCAGCATCTCTGCTGCATCGCTTCCCACCCGCTCGGCTCCGCTGGCCTTTGCGATCCTGATTACTGCTGCCGTTGGTAAGTCTGCCATTAAATTACCTAAATTATAATATCATTAACATGAGATAAAATTACCGATAATTGTCGAGATATTCTTTCGTAACTGGTCTTCATTATCAGACTTCAGTTTGTTTGTGGCCAGTCAAATGGAATGAATTCCTGCAAAGGAGGTTATGCATAAATCCCCATTGATTTATTATTATAACCATTCCAGCTCTCTCCTTCACCCGGAATTTAAAAAAAGGACGAAGAGAACAGTCTGTTCTTTAAGGATCTTTCTTTCTAATGATAAACCGGTTCATCTCACCTGCCGTAGTCTGGACCACCTGTTGAATATCAGAAATAATCTCTGTTATCTGAGATACCACGGCCAATGCTTCCTCTGCGGTAGCAGAGGAACTCATCGCATCTTTTGCAGTGAGTTGCACCAGATCATTCATCTCAGAAACGCTTGCGGTTATCTCCTCAAAGGATGCAGCCTGCTCCTCGGTGGCACCTGCATTAATTATT
>JAZDKH010000453.1:0-9724 GCA_043803325.1 Methanobacteriota archaeon
GTTTTTCTATCTTTTCGAGTCCCATTTCAGCTTCAGATTTCTCATTTTTCAGGGTGTCGAGTTCTGAAGTAAGACCGTTTTTTAGATCAAGATATTCACGGCTCCAGCTCATGATCTTTGCTTTTAAAGAGGTTATCTTACTCTCATGGTCAACTTTGAGGGTTTCGTAATCTTCCCTGTCAATCTGTCCGTCAGCATAACTTTTCTCAACATTCGAAAGGAGTGTCTGATATTTTTCCAGTTCTACCTGTATCACCAGAACTTCCTTCACAAACTCAGGCCGAGTCAGAGGGGTATTGCTATCGATAGCATTGGTTATGCTCTCCTTCATCTTACCTATAAAACTCATAATAGGGAACTGGATATCATTGATTAAATATTCTCTTTTATAATCGGTGAATTAGGTTATGAATCCGGGTTTTATTCGCAAACCTAAATAAAGAAATCATATATTTTGTATCAGAAAAAAAATAATGAGTGCTTATTTTTATAGGGTTTTAGTTTTTAGCCCCAACGAAAGAATTCCAGCGATTCACTCATTAAACCTTTCTAAATATTTTTCTTATGCGCGAAATCAGAGTGATGTATACCACCGCAGATCGGTTGCAGAGATCCTTTCAAGCTCAAATAGTTCAATAATTAAGAAGTTATGTACTTGTAGATTACCTCTCTCTGCGTATTCATATTCTGTCACTTAAACCCAGAGGATAGAGAAAGGGTCTGTAATCCCGGATAAAGGAGAGGAAACCGCAGTGCGGAGAATCGTTCTTCCGAATGCGATATCTTCATTAAATATGGTGAAATATGGAATAAGTATAAAGGTGTGGAAATATCCGCACTCCGGTGTTTGTAATTGCGACATCTAAAGAATCGAGCCAATAGTCCCTATCGGTTGCTCATCGGAGTACTCCTTTTTTTCCTGATCTTCGGAATGCTGGCCTTGTGGGTGATCCCTGTAGCATCCGGGGAAACGCGGGTTTTTGAAGAGAACAAATCCTTCACTCCAGATACAGACCAAGATGATGTCATCAAACTCACGATGCAGGAACAAACCTACCTGGCACAGCTAGGTACGGTAACCATGTGTGTTGATCCCGACTGGGAACCATACGAGTTCATCACCGAAAATGGAGATTATGAAGGAATTGCTGCTGATCTGGTCAGACTCATCGCTCACCGCTCAGGCGTTACCCTGCAGCTGGTACCTACCAAAGACTGGGATGAAAGTATCAACGCTTCACAAGAGGGAAAATGTCAGATACTTCCATTTCTCACCCAAACACCAGCACGAGATGAATGGCTGGTATTCACTGAACCATACTTCTCAGACCCGAATGTCCTGATCACCCGTACAGAGCATGACTTTATCGCTGACCCATCCGGTCTGAGTGATCAAAGTATCGCGTTACCTTCAGGAACGAGTGTCGAGGAGCGGATCAGAAAGGATTACCCCCAACTCACCATCATCAATGCTGGATCCTCAGAAGCTGATGCGTTCAGCATGGTTGAAGAGAGAAAAGCAGATATGACCCTGCGCTCGCTGACCATGGCTGCATATACTATCAGAAAAGAAGGCCTTTTTAACCTCAAGATAGCAGGGCAGATCCCTGACTACTCAAACAATTTTCGAATCGGGGTAGTAAAAAACCAGTCTCCGCTCAGAGATATCCTGAATAAAGGAATCGCTACAATAACCCCTCAGGAAGTCCAGCAGATCGTAAATCGCCATATTTCTATTGATGTACTCACCGGAATCGATTACGATCTGATCTTCAAAATTATTGCCGGGTTCTCAATTATTGTCGTGTTCGCCTTGTTATACGTATATCAGCTCAGAAAAATCAATACGGAACTTGCAAAGAGGGAAGAGGAACTGATCACGGTGAGTGCCCAGCTTCAGAATGATCTCACGGAAAGAATACGGCTGGAAGATCAGATACAAAAAGCGAATAGCGAGTTGAAAACCCAGGATGAAGAGCTGCGAACCCAACTTGCAATTGTTGCCAGAAACGAACAGGCCCTCAGGGATAGCGAGGAGAAGTACCGTCTTCTCATAGAAAATTCTATTGAAGGAATCAGTGTTGTTCAGGATAATGTTCTCAAATTTTTCAATCCCATGACCCCTGTTCTGTTAGGGTATACACCAGAAGAGCTCGATAGTACCCCGTTTATCCGGTTTATTCACCCTGATGATCAGAACCGGGTCATGACAAATCATCAAAACCGGTTGAAAGGAATACCAGTGGAGAACAGATATCAATACCGTATTATTCGTAAAGATGAGTCTGTCAGATGGGTAGAGATGAATTCAGTTTTCATCAGATGGGAGGAAAAGCCTGCTGTCTTAAGTTTTATCACCGACATTACCAGCAGGATTGTAGCGGAAGAGGCACTGCGTGAAAGTGAAGAAAAATACCGCTATATGGCGGAGAATTCAAGTGATGTTATCTGGCATCTGGATAGTTCCTACTGTTTCACGTACATAAGTCCTGCTGATGAGAGAATGCGAGGATTTTCACAGCAGGAGGTTCTTGGAACCACGGTCTGGAGTCTACTGAAACCTGAAGGCATCGAACATGTCAGAGAGGTCAATGCTTCCCGACTTACCAGAGAACAGGAAGGGTTCTCCTCGGGTACGATTCGGTATGAACTTGAACAAATCTGTAAAGATGGGAGATGGATCTGGACAGAAGTAAATGTTACGGCCCACCATGACAAAGAAGGAACAATAATTGGATATCATGGGGTAACAAGGGATATTTCAGAGAGAAAAGAAGCAGAACTGGCATTGAAAGAGAATGAAGAGAAGTTTTTTTCGATCTTTGAAGAGACGCCGGACCCTATCCTCATCCTCAACTCCCGCGACCAGATTATTGAAGTTAACCAGGGATTTGAACGAATTTTCGGAGATATAAACAAGAATATTTCCGGAAAAACCCTTCATGATGCCGGCTTGTATCAAAACCTATCCGAAATTAAAGACGATTGTATAAAGACACCTGACTGCGGCATACACCGAAGGGAAATGACCTTTCAAAATAGGAATGGCGCTCCATTTATCGCAGAAATTGCGATATCACGGATTTATATCAGAACTGAGCCCTGCTTCCTTATTCAGATCCATGACATTGATGAGATTCGTCGTGCTCATGATGCAGTCGCCCAGGTAAACCATAAACTCAAGATCCTCTCAAGTATCACTCGGCATGACATCCTGAACCGGATTATGGTGACCTCTTTTTATAATGAAGAGGTCAGAAACAAGGTTACTGATGAAAAAATGCGAAAACAACTTGACGCAGTTTCTCAGGCTACCGGGGAGATCCGAACGCTGATTGAATTTACCGGGCAATATCAGGATCTTGGTGCAACAGCCCCGACCTGGCAGAACATCTCAACTATCCTCAAATACCAGGTGATACAGGGATTGGTTAAAGGTATCACCCTCACCTCTCATCTGGGTGATATTGAGATCTATGCTGACCGGATGCTGGAGAAGGTATTGTATAACCTGGTCGAGAACTCGGTCAGACACGGGCAGAATCTTACCTCTATCAGACTCACCTCTGATGAGGAAGGAGGGGAAATGGTCATTTGGTACGAGGATAATGGAGGCGGGATAGCGGATGATGAGAAAGAAAAGGTGTTTGAGAAAGGATTTGGAAAGAACACCGGTCTTGGTCTGTTTCTGATCCGGGAGATCCTCTCGATTACCGGTATATCCATTATTGAATCAGGAAAACCCGGGGTTGGGGTCAGATTTGAGATCCTGGTACCTCCCGGGAAGTGGCGAAAAACAGAGTAATCACGGCTCTTCGCTAAAAATAGTGAATAGCCTTATCATTCCAAGCCCTCTCTTTAATTCAGACAGGTTTGCCATCGATGAGCATAGTATGGATGATACGAGGGGGCTGAGTTCATCAGGTATGCAGATACTCTGACCGATTCTATGGAGGAGACCTGCAGATTTGGGGTGCCTTTGGAATGTACGAAGGTGAAAATAAGGTTCACATCAATGCATCAAAATATCAATTGCAGGGAATTGTTTTAAGTAATGTGAGTACTTCCTCTGTAAGCAGATGGATCTAAAATTTTTTTACCTTACTCTCCAGGCGGTTTCCCGGATACCTCAGGACCCTGAACGTATCAGAGGATTTTTCGCATCTCAATTCAATGATAATGAACTGTTACCCCAACGCAGAGGAATAGACCTCAGTTACCAGTATCCTATAGTACAATTTCGGATATTAGAAGACAAAGCTCTGCTAATCGGAATCGGAGAGGGAGCTGATTTCCTGAATGCCATGTATGGCGATACCAGACGAATCAAGATCGGAACGATAGATTATGAGATCACTCAGCGAAGTACCCAGGTCGAACGATGCCCATTTGGAATATCAGACCAGATCCACTCGTATACTTTTCTCACTCCGTGGATAGCACTTAACCAGGATAATTTCCGTGAGTATCAATCAATGACTACGCCGGAACGGAAAGAGCGGCTGCAAACTATTCTTACCGGGAATATTTTATCCGTTGCCAAAGGGCTTGATATTCATGTTGAAGGACAGATTACCGTAGAGTTTACCACAATTTCAACGACCCCCCGGAGATTAAAAGGCACGGGATTGATAGGATTTACGGGTGATTTTACCGTGAATTTTGATATCCCTCAATATATGGGTCTCGGAAAATCGGTTTTCCGAGGATTCGGGGCCGTAGAAAAGATCACCCCGGTTGAATTATAGGGGTGACACTCAAAAATACAAATACCCTCGAACTCAGTATCCGGCCTGGCAATCCCCCCGCCCGGCGGGAAGCGACCCTTACCGAATGGTACCGAACCGAGCTCAAAACTATCATTCCGGGTCTGATTGAGAGATGGGAATCCATCCTCGGGGTTTGTGTCTCTGCATGGGGGGTCAGGAAGATGAAGACCAAATGGGGAAGTTGCAATCCTGCATCCCGCCGAATTCTGTTAAACCTTGAACTGGTGAAAAAGCCCCTTCCCTGCATCGAATATATCGTACTTCATGAGATGCTTCACCTGATTGAACGCCATCATAATGATGCCTTCCATGCACTGCTGACGCAGTATATGCCAAAGTGGAGACTCATCCGGGATGAACTTAATCGTGCCCCGCTTGCTCATGAAAAATGGAAAACAGAGTGAAACAGGGTAATGTCATTCGGAAGGGGGGGGTACTCCGGGGCCTGTTGCCCCTGAGTAATTATTCATTGAACTGATTGAGAGATGCGACATCAAATGTTGCGGCATCCTGGGTGATATCGATACCATCATACTTCATTGAAATACGGGAGAGTTCACCCTCCTGGTGCATGACCTGGATAATATCAGTAAGTTTCCTGACAAATGATACTGGATCGGCCCCATTCCCTTTCTCAATGGAGAGAGCCCCGTATCCGATAGCGGCATACGGCATCAGTGGCGTGATCGGGGTGCCATTATTTATTGCTTCATCTCCTTCAGTGTCAACGAGCAGCAAAGCATCAACCTTACCGGATGCCAGATCATCAAAAGCCAGTGATTCTTCATCATATCCAACTACCGTGGCATTTTTCACCAGGTTTTCGTGGGTATTTCCCGAGAGATTGAGGGTATTATTCAGGTAGCCAGACAGGACTGGGAGGGCATAGGTGGCTCCGATGATTTTTCTACTGAGATCCTCATGGCTGGTGATAGTCGCACTATTATTTCGGATATACAAGACGTATGGAACTGAAACAATCGGTTGCGTGAAGTATAACCAGTTCAGACGCTCATCGGTGATTAAATAATTAGGGTAATAATCCCACTTTTCACTCCAGTTTCCCCGTTCTAACTCCTCACGATCGGGAACAACATAACATGAATCCACCCCGAGCTTCTGTGCTATCCCGGTAGCAACATCCACTTGAAACCCGGAGACCTGATCCTCAGTATATTGGTCTTCAGTACATTTCGAGTCTGGATTCCGATACGAACTTGAAATATTGGCAAGAGGATAGTCATCCGGGTTGAGTGCGACGACCAGGGTACCCCGTGATAGAATCTCTTCTAGTCTATCGGGCGATGAATTATTTGCACCGTCCTCGGTATCAGGTTGAATTGCAATTACCATCGTGGCACAGGAGAACGCGATTAATAAGATTATGGCTCCACGAAATACTTCTTTCATCATGTGATTGGTACACTTCCCGTTATATGAGGAGGATCTGAACATACAAGAAGATTGTGTAATTCTCTCCTTCGTGCCAATAATATGATAATCCAAATGGCGGGATATACCACTTCATGAGTATTGTTTCCTGAGAAAAATTAAATGGTATGTGCTATTTATTGGTGACTGAAATAGGGGATGGTGGCGAGATGAACATGTCACCCTGACATAAAATGAGCAGGGATGCCCGGCATATACCGGACCATACCATCAGGGGGTTTGAGTAATTCTCAGTGATATATTATAGAAACAATGCAGGGTCAAACTTGTAATTTTTGTCAATCTCTATAGTATACTGAACAGACGATTTGCTATTTGACGATGATGCATCAGAGCTGTCCATACCGGAAGATCTTATAGACTCACCATACTCTTTGCTAAGAGTAATATTAGGCGGGCTAAAGAACATACCCTTTTGAATATGAAAGGGAAGTCCTTTGAATGCGAACGGAAGGGGGGTCTCTCCTTTATACTGGATCTTTCCCTCTTTATTCTCGCCAAATTTGCCAGAACTGCCAACATTTGTACTTTTCAGTAACACATCAATATCAGTCTTTTCTGCCGCCTCTCCACTCTTTTTGAAAGAAATATCAATCTCCGCAGCCTTGAGAATATCATAAATAAGAAAACACTTTTTATCTTTCGTACATAAATTCTGGTTTTCTCTATTTGAAGTGATCCTTGCATCACCAATATAATTATTGACATCGGTAATATACACACTATCAGAGGTTACCGTATTAAATTTGATCTCCATTTCATCAATTCCCTGGTATGAGATCTCTGCATTAACCGTAAATATAAAATTCAAATATTTTGTGATGAGTTCTGAAGTGCCTATCTTAAACGATGCATCTGCATCTTTTTTAAAGCTATCCGATATATTCGGTTTTTGTTCGGTCCGGATCTTAAGGGGATGGGCAGGAGGGTTGTCAATAAAATGAGAGATCGGGGCTAAAAACTTGGGATACTTATTCTCTATCATCTGGACAACATTCATCGGTGCAAGATCGATGTCTGGATTCATGGTAAAATAGTATTCTTCCTTGGACAGCATCTGAATCAGGTTACTTTCTGTTAACATTGAATTACTTGCCATTTACACCACAATAATGAATCCGTTTTTCAGATAATAAATATTTGCCAAGCATAAAAAATTTCAAGGAGATACATCATTTCAGAAACAGGAAGAGTCTGGAACCACCTCATGCAATTCCGAGTCCTACCGGATCATGGAAATGATTCCAGCGAGATGATTCAGGCATACCTTCCCACCGTACTGGTTCCCAGTTCCGGTAATTCCAGGCGCTGTGTTCCTGAAGAGAATTTTATCTCCACACCATCAGGGAAAGCACTGCATCACCACTGTGAAGAATTTTGCAAGATATGAATAGATTTATTGCCTCTCCCTCTCATGGAGAATCAGGGTGAAACCATGATCAGAGAGAGACAAATATTTTTATCCGCAGTCATTTTGATGAGTATCGTGGCATTGGTATCTGCTGCAGGACCAAATGGCCAGGGACCAGGGTATGGCGGAGGGATGGGATTTAACCTCACCATCCCGGAACCATCAAATTATTCCATTACAGAGACTGAAATCGCAGATCTGCTCTTTATGCGGGAAGAAGAACAGATGTCCCATGATCTCTATGCGGTATGGGCAGAGATGTACGCACTCCCGATATTTGGGAACATTGCACAGGCAGAAGTAACCCATGCCAGTGAAGTCCAGTTCCTTCTTGACAGGTATAACGTGTCATCAGAAAATATCGGAAACCTCTCTTCAGGATATGGAGAGCCGTCCATTCAGACCCTATCTACCACCCTGGAGAAGATGGGGGACCTTTCGATGACTGATGCTCTGAAAGCAGGGGTTATGATTGAAGAGCAGGATATTTCTGATCTGGAAAAAGTTCTGGCAAACACCACCCGGGAAGATCTCAAAGTGGTGTATGGAAACCTCCTGAGTGGATCAGAAAATCACCTGAGTGCATTTAACACCCAATTATCCTGATTTTTTTCCGGTTCAGGGTACCTCTATTTTTTCCGGGACCCCAGGGGTCTGTTGATATTCCGGAAATATTTCCAGTGTAACACCAGGTGAATAATTATCAGACCTGCGAATATCAGACTGGCATGGTTATGCACCGTCAACCACTGGTCACGGGAGATATCCAGAAAGGTTCTATGCCCTCCTCCTCCTCCTCCGGATGGCAGGACAAGATACAACACCATTCCGGTAATGAGGGAAGGGATAAAAAAAATCAGTGCGGCGAGATCGACTATTGCGTTAAAAGTATAGCGTTTCATTGATCCTATTCAGTCATTCGCCTGGTTGGGTGTTAAAATTTATGGCCAATACCAATCACCATCTTTCAGTTCCAGTACCGGGTTACGAATAGTTCATGCTCCCTGATATAAGGAGTTATAAGATATAATACCGGAGGAACCAGAATAAAGCAGACGATCCAGTTCACCACCATCCATCCGGTCATGGTTGGAATCACGGCATCCCAGGGTATCTCTCCTCCAAGAGCCAGTGTTGCTGACCCCCATACTGCACCCACGATATTATTGAGAAAACACCCGGAAATGAGGAGGATGAACAGATCTCTCCTTGTAGAAATACCCGGATCTGCATGCATGACTCTGAACACCATGAACGGGATGAGTACCTCCCAGAGATCTGCAAAAGACCAGTATATGGCAACACCTGCAGGGATATCGCTGAGCAGCCCTGCTCCGATAAAACACCCGATATATGTGGCTCCTGCTCCCCAGAGGCCGAACCACAGGGTGAAGATGATCATACAGGCGACTACAATATAAAATAAGGAGACACCGGGTGCCAGTTGGAAGGTGAATACGACGAACTTGGCTACCAGTGAGTTAATACAGATCAGAAGAAAAAATAGGGCTAAATAGAGGGGAAGAGGAGCTCCCGCACGGACTGTTCCGGATGGAGGAGAAGGGGCATGGCTATCTGCTGGCACTTGAGTAGTCTTTATAGCATATCGTATAATAACTACTCCACTATGTCCACGGCACGGATGGTGAGCTTTCTTACTCCGCTCCTCTCGAGATTCCTGTTCCTCTGGGCAAAAAACCCGATTTCAGGGGCGGCTCTTCTGGCATTACTGCTCACGTTCATCGTCGTACCATACTGGTGGCTTGCTGTCCAGTGGTCATATCAGATTATCCACCTCCCTTCTGTGCAGTTCACCTTTGCAACGACAACCTTTCTTCTGGCTCTCATCGTTATTGATTCACTATTTATCATCAGATATTATCAGATCGTCAGAAAGAATGAGTTTTTAAAACAATCCCTGGAGCTAAAAAAAAGTGAGGAAAACTTTCGCGCTCTTCTTGAGTTTGCACCATTTCCCATCGTAATCAGTCGCATTTCAGACAGTACTATCAGGTTTATCAATCAGCGGACTGCAGAATTTTTCCATACCGATATAACCTTGGCTATCGGGAAAAATGTCCGTGATTATTAT
>JAZDKH010000454.1:0-4101 GCA_043803325.1 Methanobacteriota archaeon
CTGGTCCTCAATGTGATAAACCAGTTTCTCCAATTTCATGAAATCCGGTTCTCGCACTTTGAGCACTTTATTCGCCCTGGCTGTCAAAGCGTTGATATTCCTCCCTATATTCCGCATAATCAGATTACGTTGCCTGGTGTGCCTGGCTTTCCCTCTACACCCGTTCCGGAATCAGATGCATACCGACATTCAACATCCATACCTCCTGCATATCATTAGCCTTCCTCGCTTCGGACAATTATCCGTTGATCATTGAGAATCTTCTCTCCGTCAAAAACAATGAGACCGTCTGGCGCCACCCCGAGCAGGTACTCTGCCCCGATGCCGGTGAGTGTCGTAACCGTAGGCTGGAGAGAATCAGTCTGAAGGGAACGCAGCCCGATCACCCGGTCTGCAAGGATTGCAAACTCCATCCGTTCATCAGCCAGCACAACCGCCCTGCTCCCATTCACGAGACCCGTGGGGGGCAGATCGAGACATCTCCGGAGGTCCATCAGTGAGACGATCCTCCCCCGGATCGCGATTACACCAAGGATAAATGGGGGAGTTTTGGGGATCGGAGTGAATTCACTGACAGGAATAACTTCCCGAACGAACGTGTTCTCAACCGCATAGTGTTCCCTGGCACAATCAAATTCAACGACCGTGATACGCTCCCCGTCACCGGTTTTATTCGCAACCGGTTTTGCAAGCATCTTTGCCCGGCTTTTCAGAATCGACCGACGTTGCTGCGGAGATGGGTGCAGTGTTTCCGTAAACTGTTGTACGGCATCTTCGAGCGTGTGATACACATCCTCCCAATGAATGTCTGTCCTATCACTGTCAGTGGTCAATTTTTCTCCTTCTCCCTTTTCGGTCATGAAGCTGCACCCCCTGCATGGGTAAGGAATTCTAAAAGGCGTTCTGCAGTAAGCCCACCAGACTCAGGTACCAGATCATCATCAGAAAGCCGCTCAAGGAGCATTTTGGCATTTGAAAAGTGACGGTTTGCTTCTGGCCCCTTCCCCTTCTTTAGGGCTGATGAGCCGAGTGCAATATGGGCGAGAATGAAATCAGGATCCAGATAGAGTGTCCGCCGAAGTGCTTCTAACCCAGCTGGCACATCTCCACGCTCTTCGAGGATGATCGCATGGAGGTAATGGAGCAATGGGTTGAGATTATCAGATGCGATCCCCTGCTCACACCATTTGAGCGCCAGATCAAAATTCCCAAGACTTGCATATGCCCTGACCAGAAGTACGATAATGCGGGTATGAGATGGATCCTCTTTAACCAAATCCTCAAGAAGCCTTACCGCTTCGGCATACCTGCCTTCATCGATGAGTTGTTCGGGATTCGTGGATACCGCGGGAACCGCCGGAAGGGTTATCCCGGCTTTTTTTGATGGAACTGACAATACATATCCGGGAACCGGATATGCCGGAACCGGAGATAGAACGGGACGATATGTCGGTATTCCGAGATCCTGCTCAGGTTCCTGCACTACCGGAATCGGAGACCCTGATGACTTATCGCTTTTCCGGAAGAATGTCTGTCCATAGAACCGAAGCGGTATCAGCCTGGGATCTGTTATCTGCGAAATTTCTACCTGACTGACGATAAGCCATCCCCCCTCAGTGAGCGTGTTTGCAAACTGTAAGACAATCTTTCGGGAGCTCTCTGGGGAAAGGTACATCAGGACATTACGGCAGAGGATAAGATCCATCGCGTTCGTTTCGTTGATAATCGAGGGGAATGGGTCCTCCATGAGATTGTGGAACTGGAAGGTGACCCGACGTTTTGCCCGCTCATTGATCTTCCAGGTATTTTTCCCGGTCTCTACAAAATTGTCTTTGCGAATCTGGTCAGACACGTCACGGAATGACCATGCACCGTAAATCCCATCCCGTGCCCGGGCTAGCATGGTTGGGTTAATGTCGGTTGCAAGAATGGAAATTGTCCAGTCGTCAGCCTTTTGTAGAACCTGGTCGAGGAGTATCGCTACTGAATACGGCTCCTCCCCACTCGAACATCCGGCACTCCAGATCCTGATTCGCCGGGTTTCTCCCCGGGACTGGATAAGTGTTGGTAATACCTTCTCTCTTAGAAAATCAAAATTGAGTGTATCCCGGAAGAAGTAGGTCTCACCGACAGTCAGGTGCATGGCAAGCACTTTGATCTGGTCACGGGTAAGTGGCTGCGTAAGCAGTTGTTTCAGACATGACTCAGTATCGGCATACCCAAACTCCTTTGTAGCACCACTGAGACCTCGTTCCAGGTCTTTATACCGTTCTTTTGGAAAGTGAAGCCCGGTCTGAATAGCCAGGATATCAGAGAATTCTGTAAGAAGATTCCCTTCTGAGTCTGCGCTCATAATACTTCCTCTCCTTCGAAATCTCCAAGTGCTGCATCAAGGGCAATATCCTCTTCAAGTGACAGGAATGCCTCTGTATCATAGATCAGGATGAGATGGAGATCATCGGGAAGCATCCCGCTGATATACCGGGCACCGGGGAGGATATTTGCTGCAGAAGGTATCGCACCCGATGGTTTCAGTACACCGGTGACACCGGATGCAACAACGACAAGTACTCGCTTTTCTGTACGAATGAGGATAAACCGGTCAGAAGTGAGTATCTCCTGTCGGTGAGAACCGAACCTGACCCTGAGATCCACCACCGGGACAATCTCACCATGATAATTGATAACCCCTGCAATGATATCAGGGGAAGCAGGAAGCGGTGTCACCTCAACAGAAAAAAGAGCCTGGATAACCACATCAAGCGGGAAAGCAAGTATCCGGTCATCAAGAAAAAAAACGAAGAGTGCAGATGATTTCTCATCCATTACATCCACCCCGCCAACACCTGACTCGTGTGAATGCGAGTGCGACTCCTCCTCATTATGGGAGGTGTACCTTCTCTGTATTTCGCTGTGCATCCCTCGCATTTCACCCGTTTAATGAGTATATCTTTCATGTTGATACTCCCGATGAAATTTCTCAGGTATCCATCTTATCCGGTTTTGAATCCATGATGTTTCTTCAGATAATCATACACCTTAATAGACTCCAAAAATCCGCCATCAAGATGATCTATCACTTTATCTATCTTTTGTACCTGTTCGAGGATGATATTCTGGGCACTTCCCCCCCTCCATTTCGGTATAACCCATAATGATCGAGAGGGGGTTTCTGATCTCATCATTAAGGATAGAGAGCATCTCGATATTTTTTGAGATCTGCTTAAATGCCTGTTTTTCCCGGTCAGATGATCGTACGTATTGGAGTGCAAACCCGATACTGGCACAAATATCGATAAAGGCAGATTTTTCCTCTTGTCCTGTCAGGGGTTCTTCAGAGTGTACGATGGCTCCTGCAACGCCAAGGAGTTGGTTTTCATACAAAATTGGTGCAGTAATGACATATTTGTCATCATGTGTTTCCCTGAGAGGACAGGATACACAAACCCCACTACCTGCTTTGAAAAAGAGAGTATTTTTAATACCCAAAGCGGGGCAGAACTTTAGAGACCTATCATCTCCGATGAAATCCGAGAGATGAAGATGGTTCTGATTACTCATCCCTATATGAGCTGGTTTACCGGATGGATAGGTTGAGACGATCCATGACTCTGGATATTTTCTTTCAGATATGATCTGATCACAGATTTTTTGAAGGAACCCTGGTTCATCCAGACCTTCTTTAAGAGCGGCATCCCCGGTATTTACCAGTTTAAAGAGAAGCTGATTCTTTGCCATCTTCTTCTGAATTGAAGCGAGATCTATTGATCTGGCTTTGTTTTGTGTTTGAAGTTCTTCGTTCACCCGATGAAGATCTTCTCTGGTCTTCTCAAGCATCCCCCGTTCTTGGATGAGATGATTCACGTTATCATGTAGACCACGTTCAATCTGTTTGTGGAAGGTAATATCATGACAGTAATATCCGACATGAGTCACTTTTCCATCATTATTCCTGACCGGAATTGATGAACATTCATACCAGGTGTCACCGACCTGTTCTTCGACTGTTATGGGCTTTCCTATTCTGGCTAATTCCAACTGTTCACATACCGACTCACTGAGGATATCGGTTGGTTTGAGATCTTCTATCTTCGTTCCGAT
>JAZDKH010000455.1:0-3071 GCA_043803325.1 Methanobacteriota archaeon
CGTCACCAAGGGCAGTACCCGGTCATCTATCTCACCCTCAAACAGATAAAGGGCTCCACATTTCCCGAAGTTGAAATCCAGCTCAGAAAACTAGTCAGTCAGATGTATGATGGTCATTGTTCAATTGCAGAGATACTAAAAACTGAAATTCGAAAGGATGATTTTGACGCTCTTCGTCAAGGAAACAGCACAATTGCAACCCTAAAAAGCAGTTTAAAGGAACTCATCTCGACACTCTATGAGTACTATCAGAAACCAGTCATTGTCCTTATTGATGAATATGATTCACCGCTTATCGAAGCATGGACACATGGATACTACGATGAAATGGCAGATTTTATGCGTACCTGGCTCGGAGGAGGGCTCAAACACGAGAACGGACGTGCACTCTCCCGGGCAGTGGTAACTGGAATTTTACGAGTCGCAAAAGAGTCAATATTCTCTGAATTGAACAACCTTGATGTTGCAAGTCCACTGATGATCGGCCCATATTCAGACAAATTCGGATTTACTCAGCCAGAAGTGGATCTCATCCTTGAGGGCTTTGATATTTATGGTCATGCTGATATTATACGCGACTGGTATAATGGATATTCATATGGTGGACAGACGATATACAATCCCTGGTCAGTCATAAGTTATATTCAGGCAATTCCAAATCCTCCCGGACCGAAATGGCTCAATACTTCATCAAATGCTCTCGTCTATGAAGAACTTGCAGCAGGAGGGCTTGAGATTAAACGTGATCTTGAGATTCTGCTTGCAGGGGGAGAGATTCGGTATCCAATCCCTGATACAATCACCTTCCAGGATATCGGTAGAAATCCCATAAATATCTGGAGTTTTTTATACTATTCCGGTTATCTGAAGGCAGATGATCCACAGTGGGCAGAATACGATCCAGACCTGCTCACATACACTCTTACTATCCCAAATCGGGAGATTGGACTTGCTTACCGGCAATTCGTTAACCGAATGTATGAAACAGGAGAACGGACCAAAGGAATAAAAGGGTTCCTGGCTTTTTTCCTGGAAAATCAATCGTTGTCATTTCTCGAAGAGACGCTGCAGGATCTCACTCTTGGTCTGGTAAGTATGTATGATCTGGCTAAACTCCCTGAAGCTGTCTTCCACGCATTCGTCCTTGGGCTCCTTGCAAACCTCCGCTATGTGTATGAGATACGATCAAACCCTGAAGCCGGATATGGACGTGCAGATATTCTCATGGTCCCAAAGACGAGGAAATATCAGACGGCATATGTCATTGAGTTTAAATCAACTCCTCAAAGAGCAGATGATCAGGAGACGGCGGATGTTGCACTCAAACAAATCAGAAGGAAGGAATATGAGGCAGCACTGAAAAACGCCGGGGTCACCCCAGATATCACCAGACGACTGGCTATTATTCTACAAGGGAAAAAAATAGAAGTAAGAAGTGATGATGATGTGACCTGAACAATCATTGCAGTCACATTTGGATATCCCAATCTGGTCAGATTAACCCGGGCACCAGTATTAAAATTAGAGTCTGCAGGGTTGGTAATCGGCACAAGAGATCCGGTCTTGGCACTAGATGGGGTGATTGCAGAGATCGTCGGAACAGGAAGATATGGATTTGTCATATATGCGGCCGCATAGCCGATGTAATTCGAACCGGCAGAGATCCTGAACTAGCCAGCCTCACCCCACCCGGTAACTCATGAGTTCTTGCATATCCAGTAGGTTCGCCCGTCTGCTGTAGTGCCCCATCCGACAAGAATGACTGCATGGTTGATTTCCCCCTGATGTATGAACTTGAGTAGATACCGCTCTGATATGCACTGAATGTGCCACCAACCCCGAGGGTCACAAAGAGTGAACATAGGGAGAGATCGCACTCTTGATCTGATCACCCGTGGGAATACTCCAGCCGCTCACCATATACCACGCGGTCCCCGCGGTGTCCCGGTCACCGATTCCGCAGGGAGTACACCTCTGTGTTCCATGGACAGATTCCCGGAACGGAGAGATAAGTCCGGATGGCACCCCTGGTGGCATTCCTCCTGGAAAAGATGGGGCAATGACTAACTGGTTCGCAGGACGTGCCCCGATTAGCCGCCCGCCATCATCCCCGGAGATATCTGGTGCTAAGTGTCTCACCTCTCGCATTCCCAGACGGGTTATCCGGGTATCTGGCTGGTATCTGTATCCTATGTCACCCATCCCCCCTATTAAATCAATTCAAACTCTCAATAACAGTAAACCCGAATACGCATATGCCCTGGCAATCAAAAACACCGCTCATCGCTGCACCGTAAGCGTAATTGGGAACGTATCTGCTCTGCTAAACGCATGAACCGGATTTTTTTCAACCGAAGTGTTCCCATCACCAAAGTTCCACGCCCACGATGTCGGATTTCCAACTGAGGCATCATAAAAATGGATCGTCATCGGGAACACCTGTGCATCAGGCACTCCATAAAATTTGGCCTCCAGTAACGATGCACTTTGAACTGTACGGAAGGCATTTACCCGTCCCCCGGTTACGCATTTCCCGAAAAGCGTTCCCTTGGCATCAACCCCGTTCATAATCGCTGATTTGATCTGAGCTACTGAGTATACAGGAGCAACCGCCTTTACTAACGCCGCGATTCCGGCCACATGCGGGGTCGCCATTGAGGTTCCCGAGTAGGTGCCATATCGACCACTCGGCAGTGTACTGAGTATATTATGACCTGGTGCCCCGACGTCGACGGTGGTGGCTCCATAGTTGGATGCCCACCAATTTCCCGTATTCGCGAGAGTGACAAGTTGATCATTATGCTCCGTTGCTGCAACCGAAATGATATTCGCGTTTGGCAGTGCTGCTGGTGACCTTGATTGCGCCGGCAGACACCCAAGCACAGGACCGTTTAGACCATCCGCCCGGCGCGGCCTCGATCGTCCATCAGACCGCCGAAGGGGAATCACCGATTCCGGCGCTCGCTCCGGGGCTTTTCGGCGAGCAATTCGCAGACTACGACTCGGAACTTCGCCGGCCGGACGGTCGTGTGGATATCGAGGGGATGGTCACGAGACTCCGGGAATTGGGC
>JAZDKH010000456.1:0-5930 GCA_043803325.1 Methanobacteriota archaeon
GGGTGAAGAACAACATGCAGATCATTGTCAGTATGCTCAGGATGCAGAGCAGCATGATTGATAACCCGGAGATCATCAGTATACTGAATGAGAGTAAGAACCGGATCCTCTCCATGGCAATAATCCACGAGAAATTATACCGGACTGATAACCTGATGAGCGTGAATCTGCTTGAATATCTAAGTTCTCTTGCAAGTACCATGATTACCGACTTCTCCTTCGATGAGTCACAGATAACCCTTGATCTCGTCTGTGATCCTACCATAGAAATGACGATAGATGCAGGAATCCCCCTTGGTCTTATTATAAATGAACTTTTAACAAATACGTTTAAACATGGTCTGAAAGAGAACGAACAAGGTACAATTTCTATCCGGATTATTCATGCAGGTTCAGGATGGCTTGATATCACCTATCGGGACACGGGAACAGGTCTTCCAGAAGGATTTATTCTGGAGAACTGCGACTCACTCGGAATGCAGCTCATTCAGAATCTGGTGTTTCAGTCGAGCGGGGAGATGACGATGGGTTCAGATAATGGAATCGTTGTTACATTGAGAATTCCTATGAGCGAGGGGTTCATCATCGGGGAGGTGTCAGATGCCACAAGGGAGTAAGATCCTGATCGTTGAAGACGAGATGATCATCTCGATGGAGATCAAACAGAAATTGCACGGCATGGGATATGTTGTCGTCGGTCAGGCGATAACTGGAGAATCAGCCATTCAGAAGGCAGGTGAGACGAAACCGGATCTCATCCTGATGGACATCAGACTCAAAGGGGATATGGATGGTATTACCGCTGGAAAGCGTATTATGGATCTGTATGATTACCCAATCATTTTCCTGACTGCTCACTCTGACAAAGCAACGCTTGAGCGGGCAATTGCAGTCTCTCCCTCAGGGTATCTTCTCAAACCGTTTAAAGAACGGGAACTCATGACCAACATTGAGATGAGTCTGCACAAACACCGGGTCAGGCAGAAACTCAGAGAAGAGGTAACACCACAGACCGCTCCCGGCATCTATAAAGATCTCGCGTCTTTCCCGGTAGCGATGCTCGCAACCACCAAAGCAGGTATCATCGAATTTCTCAATCCTGCGGCTGCAGAACTGGCAGGGTATGCACCGTCCGAGTTATTGAATAAACCCTTTACGATACTATTCGGAGAACAGACCCATGCACGGGATGCCCAGGATATCAAGACTGATTCATCAACGTATCATATTGTGATGCCGGATCAGGTAGTTCTCAGGAGACGGGATGGTACTGAGGTTTCGGTGACAATATCAGTCGGTTTGATCACTGGGGAGACAGAAGAGGAGACCCGGAATCTTTTCATGATTCATGGCCTCGAAGCCACTGATGCCACTGCCTCACATCTTGGACCTGGGATGATTCAGCATCTGATGCTCTTTTCTGCTGCACTGAAACTTCCGGCATTTGTAATTGACAAGAATTTGCTTCTTGCCGGGTACAATCAACAGTTTGCTGACCTTGCGAGAAAAGCAGGCATAAGTCAGTATATGCTCAACCGCCCCCTCTTTGAAACGCCAAACTTTCAGTTATTCGCTGATATGCAGGACCTGCAGGAGATTTTTAAGTCAGGAGATGGAGATGTCAGGATAAAAAAATTCAAAACCGGTGAAGAGATTACCTTCATCCAGTTCACCAGGATCCCACTCAGGAAGGATGATGCAACCACTCATATTGTAACGGTACTCCTGGATGTCACCGTTGAGAGAAAAGCAGTATATGATGTAGAAAAGATGAAACATATCGTGAATGAACTTTTTTCTGCACTTGAAAAACTCCGGACCTTATCTCAGGAGATCAGAGGCCCGCTTCATGAGATGGTGAAAAAAATTTCTGATGAACAAAACCGGTCAGGAAGAGATGTGGAGCATTGGGCTCTTCGTCTCTCAACACTACTCACCGAACTTAATATCTCCTGGATCGAGTATGCAGAAATACGGGATCAAATAAAGAAACATTAAGCAAAACATAGAATAAAGGGGCGATATCCGTCACCCAGAATACGAATCAGGGGCAACTGATTTCTCCCTGAGCAAATCCCTTATACTCTGTTTCTATCATCTTCCTGAGTTCTTCTATTGAATCTTTCATATCTGACTGTTCATCAGGCCTGAGATTAACGATTCGCTCCTGTCTTTCGAGAATTTCCTTCAGATAGGTGAGTATCCTCCTCTTGCGAATCATTCTCCGGCATTCTGCAGCTTTCTCCTCATGGAGTCCGGCGTCAATAGCCCGTGTGTATCTCGCTTCACAATCAGTCAGGATCTCCCAGACTTCCTCGATAGCAGTGACAAGCATCGATCGTTCAAGAGGCTTCATGACAAATCCATCTATCTGCATTCCGTACCGAAGTGCCTCCTCCATGGTCATTACCTTGCCGGTTAGAATGATAACGGGAATATCAGATAATTCAGCATCTCCCCGGATCTGCTGTAGTACCTCCCAACCCGTAAGGGGTTCCATCATGATATCTAAAAGCACAATATCGGGTTTTTCAGTTCTGATACGTTCTAATCCGTTCTCACTATTGAGTTCGATAGCAGTCTGGTGCCCCTCCTTATTGATGATCATCTGATAGATCTGAGTTAGACGCTCGTTATCATCGATTAATAATATCTTCATGGTTCCCCCAGGCAATCCCCTGGCATATGATATCGTGCCAGGAACGTAGTATCCCCCACATTTTCCATCTATAAGAGGTATCTAGAGTATACATCAGAATATCCAGTATAATAGTTTTTGCTACACCGCAAAGGTCTCCCTGAGAAGACGTTTATAAATACTGTGTAGAGATAATCCAGAGATCTGAACGCTTGGCTTATTACTGACTATCCGCTCAAATTATCCTGATTATCGCTTTTCAAGAATTGGCAGATCTGTCTCATCTCTCCGCCATTTTCCTTTCGGAACGATCAGAATGAACTCTGCTCCATTTCCATACTCGCCAACCTCCCTGATATCAATCCCGGTAATCGTTAATATCTCTCTGATTAAAAATAACCCCATTCCGGTATGTTTCCCAAACCCTCTCTCAAATATTTTTTCCTTCTCATCTGCTCTGACTCCCACACCGTTATCACCATATCTGATTATCAGATCTGATCCTTCAAAGAACAGAGTAAATGAGATCCGGGTCACGTTCTCACCATGTCGTATTGTATTATCGATAAGGTTGATGAAGACCTTCTGAATCAGGGGATCGGCATATATTGAGATATGATCTGTCTCAATAGTAATCGTTAGAGAAGCGAGAGGAATATCACTGACCGCATACCTGATGATGGTATCAAGAACATACCACTCCGGAGCATGAACACCAATATCCTGATAAAACCGGGAAAATTCTATCTGGTGTCGAATCATCCGTATCGCTTCGATTGCCTTTCCAATCAGATCTTGTGCAAAGAGATCCTGGGCATTATCCTGGGCAAGTTCAAGATTAAGATATAACTCAGTTAACCCGTTTGCGATATCATGACGGGAGATTGAAGAGAGGATATTGAGCTTCTTATTGGCAAGCAGAATTGCCTGTTCACGCTTTTTTCGCTCAGTGATGTCTGTTCCGAGGCTCACAACGCCGGTAGTCGAACCTTCGAGATCCTTCAGAACCAGATTTGTCCAGAGAATTGAGTGATTGTCTTTCTTTTTTGTCAGAATAGTGTACTCATTCTGAGTAGGTACATTCTCATTCTGGAGGTATTGTAAAAAAAGATTCTGCACATTGTCTTCCGGGAGGGTGAAGGTTGAAAACCAGTCAATACCTAAGATCTCATCTGATTTCCATCCGGTGACCGTGAGGAAGTACTCATTTCCGAATACCACCTTCCCTTCCCGGTTAAGAATTACTGCAATAAGCGGAATCTTCTCAATCATTTCCCGGTACCGGCGGTCAGCTTCATGGAGGGCATCTTCGGCTTTTTTACGGTCAGTAATGTCATGAAGAAGGACCAGCATGATCTGACCATACGGGGTGAAGAATAATTCGAGAGTTCTCCGTGAACCATCCTTTGCAAACATCAGGAAAACAACTGGTTCTGATTCCTGGCTCCGCTTTCCCAAAAACCATGCCCGCTCCTTCCATCTGCTCCTGGCTATTTCCTGGTCAGTTGAATCAGGGAATAATACCGTAAGAGCAGTTTGAATATCCGGGATCTCTTCCTGAGTGTATCCAAGTGATCTGGTTACCTGCGGGTTCATGTAGATGATAGTATTTTCCTGGTTAACGAGTAACATCCCAAGCGGCGTGATCTCAGCGATGGTGCGAAACTTCTCTTCACTCTCCTGGAGATCTGCTTCAAACGAGGACCTGACTTCCATCTCATTTTTCAGGAGCATGTTGGCCATCTCAAGCTCTGCGGTCTTCTCTTCTACCAGGCGCTCTAGTTCAGAGATACGATTGAGGTAATCGCTCATTCCAAAAAAACCATCAGAATTCTTTCCCGTGGCCATAATGTTTCATCAGAAATGACCGGACTATTTCTGATTTAATCCAACCCAGGTCAAGTTGTGAGACAAGATCATTGATCATCTTTGCCTGTTCGATGATAATATCACCACTTTTTGTACCTTCAAGGGAAGCAGCACCCATAATGATTGCAAGTGGATTGCGAATCTGATCGTTCAGGATCTGGAATTGTTCCATATTCTGTTCAATTTGTTTGATCCCTTTCTTTTCTATCTCCTTTTCAAGCAGGATCATCGAGGTTATGTCACGCGAGTGCCCTATCACCTGAATTACCTTCGATTCATCTGAGAAGACCGGGATAAAGGTGGTGTCAAACCAGACCAGTTCATCATGTATGGAACCAGTCAGAGTTTCCCGCCTTGATTCACCTGAAGAAAAGACTGAGTCCATAAGATTCATGAACTGATCATTGAAAGATACCGGTATAATTGTGTCTGATGCCTTTCCAACCGCTTCTTCAGGTTCACAGTTAAAAACCCGGGAGCCATTCTGATTGAGAAATGCGAATGAATGATCCGTATTGATAACATAAATAGAGTCTTCAGAAAGTTCAGCGATTGCCCGGTATCTTCTCTCACTCTCTCTAAGTTCCAGATCCAGTGAGTGCTTATAAAGAGCCATCCGGATAGAAGTCTGAAGTGCCCGCTCTTCAAGTGGTTTGATAAGATACCCAAACGGTTCGGTAGTTACTGCCTTTTCAACCGTTGCATCATCCGAATGTGCGGTCAGAAAGATGACTGGTATTCCAGACTGTTTTCGAATCTTGTCAGCAGCCTCTATACCGGTCATTTGTCTCCTCTCCAAGGATACACTCCACTACCTGAACCTCATCAACCAATGTATCTCTTTTTTTTATGCATTTGTTATGGTATCGGTATTCATGAGAATCACACTTCAAATTTTGCCATCTCTGCAGATATCGTCTCTACACTCTGTGAAACATTCTGAATCGCCTGCACAATCTGAGCAAGAGCCGCTGATGCTTCTTCAGTTGCCGCAGATGAATCGATTGCCTGACGGACGGTACTACTCAGGAGGGATGCAACCTCATTTACACTGGCGGTTATTTCTTCAACAGACGCCGCCTGCTCTTCGGTCACCGAAGCCATATCAGTGACATGGTTTGATATATCTTCAATGGACCCGGCAATGCTGGTGAATGCGGTGATTGTCTCAGCCAATAATGCATTCCCTTCCTTGACATTTGTCACAGAACTGCCCACTGCCTCAGCGGCTTTCTGGGATTTTGTCTGGAGATTACTGATCATTTCTGCAATATTTTCCGCTGAATGCCGTGATTCCTGGGCCAGAGATTTGACTTCCGCAGCGACCACCGCAAATCCACGGCCTGCGTCTCCTGCACGGGCTGCCTCAATTGCTGCATTCAGGGCGAGCAGATTTGTCTGATTTGCGATATCAGAGATCAGT